>CAZKUH010000028.1:10346-12730 GCA_964555895.1 uncultured Enterobacterales bacterium | reverse complement strand
ACCAAATTCAATAAAACGAGTCCTTTTAGTTTAGCCAAAATAGCTTTTGTTAATAAGGTGGCGTTTTCCCCATGGAGTAATAAAACAATATTTTTTCTCTCGCTAGGGGATATTGTTGCGAGTGCCTTTTGTAAAAGATCCAACTTTAAATTTTCTCTATCTTCGCGACTTTTAGCTTCAATGTTATTGCGCTTGCTCGAAGAGGTCGTCCGGGTGTTTCTGAGAGGCATGCCAACGACCAAAGTAGACCAACCGTGTTGGGGTAAGTTAATAGCCAATTGATTCAAGGCGTGAACCTGATTAATTGCCCGACTATCATCTGGAACAATAATCACAATACCTCGATCCTTGCCGGTTTCATCCGCCAGATAAAGGCTCAACCAGTTACCATTTGAAGTCTTTAACCAGACAAGCTTTTGTTGTTTCACCGTCAGTGCGAGCGCTGCCTGTCTTTGTTGTTGTACGATATAAGGGTTTTGTAGAGGATTTTTATCTGGGGTTATGGCTTCTTTGGATGGAGGGGTTTCTTGCGCCCAAGACTGGTTAGTCAGGAGTTGCGCCAGAGCGACTGAAAATAGTAGCGGCAGCAACTTTAACAAGAAAGCGCTATTAGTTAAGGACAATGTATTCTCCCAGCACGCGAGCACATTGTTTGTTCGCGGAAAAGATTTTTATCTGAAGAGGTATATTCAATTTATCCTTCCTACTGAGTTGCTGTTGCAAAGAGATGGCTTGTTCTTGGTTGCAAAAACCACTGCTAATGGCAATGCGCTGTTTCACTGGCAAGCGATAAAATATTTCTGCTTTTTTCAATACTGGGGCCGGATGGTATTGTTCAGGATTTCCTGTATTTGTTCGCAGAAAATGATAAATGAAGGCCCAGCCCGTGGCTACCGCCAGTGCATATAGACTACCGGCAAATCCACTTTGATGTAGGTTTATGTTGGGCGCAATGGGGGCTGATGCCTCAATATTCATACCACTCAGTTTATCTACGCTGAGTTGCATAAATTGGCATAAAGGTATTTCCTTGTGGAGAAATTGCGTCATTTGTGCTGCGGTCATTGGTGGTATTATTCTATACTTCAGACGTTTAAGCTATCTTAACAGCTAAAATCACTCTTAACAGCTAAAGCCACCCAAGGAAAATATCAGGAGTTAAAATGCGGCAAGCACAATCCATAAACCTGTTGTTAGTACAGATGAAAATATTCTGGCATGATGCTAAAGCCAATTGTCAACAAATTGAAACACGATTACAGGGTCAGGTTCATGCGGCTGATATTGTTATTTTGCCGGAAATGTTTAATAGCGGTTTTTCCATGCAACCTGATAGCGTGGCAGAAAGTATGGATGGTGAGACCATGTCGTGGTTAGCGGCGATGGCGCAAAAACATCAATGCGTCATGCTCGGATCTTTAGCCATACGGGAGCAGGACGGTTGTTTTAACCGGATGATTTGGATGACGTCCACGGGGGCGTATCATTTTTATGATAAAAAGCACCTTTTTAGACTGGCAGGAGAAGATCAGCGTTATCAGGCTGGAATGCAGCGAATTATTGTAAAGTATCGAGGTTGGCGGTTATTATTACAGATCTGCTACGATTTGCGTTTTCCACTCTGGAGTCGACAGCAAAAGATGGATTATGATGCCATGATACTGGTTGCCAACTGGCCCGATACCCGATCACAGGCTTGGAATGCTTTGATCAAAGCAAGAGCCATTGAGAATCAGTGTTTTGTTGCTGCAGTCAATCGTGTGGGTTCAGATGCTCGAGATATGGTTTATGCTGGAGATAGTCAGGTCATTGATTATCTGGGTAATGAGCTATGCCAACTGGGTAATCGAGAACAGCTAAGCCGTGTCACACTGGATTTTGCGGCGCTGCAAAAAAACCGTCAGCAACTGCCTTTTTATCTGGATGCAGACCATTTCCAGATAATTTAATGCTTATGCCCAAAGATGGTTGTATTTTTTTAGAAATATAATCGATTTTGTGGTTAGAAATCAGTCATGGTGAATGAATAAGGCCATAAAGGCGCGCAAATGAGAATCATTTTCACAAAATGTTGCCTAATACGTGTATAGTTGCTGGTTTTTTATCATACCCTGAAGTACAATCGTCACCAAATTCGCTGTGATGAACGGCTATATTAATTTCTCATTTGGATGATTGGGGTATATCTCCCCAAGAATGCCAGATTATAGTGCAATAAAATACTCGTGATATTGACTTGCATCAAGTGTAATGAAATAAATGGCAGACAGCGATTAAAAAAATAATATTATTACAATGAGATTGTGCAGAAATTACAGACAAAAAGAGGAAAGCAGTAAATTAATCAATTTACTTCCGTTATTGTATTGAATGCAAAAATCTCT
>CAZKUH010000028.1:0-10246 GCA_964555895.1 uncultured Enterobacterales bacterium | reverse complement strand
CCGATGAATGGGTGGAAACTGCAATACAACAAATTCTTAAATCTATTTTTGATTAATTGGAGAAAATGGGGATGGCTTTAGGCAAATACCTGAAAGTGGCTATGGTGACAATTTTGTCGTTTATTTCTAGCCAAAATGCCTTCGCGGAACTTAATTTCAACCTTAGAAAAGGTGCGACTGAAGTTAGCCGTGAAATATACGACTTACATATGCTGGTTTTGTGGATTACCGTGATCATCGGCATTCTGGTATTTGGTACCATGTTTTATTCAATGTGGGCCCATCGAAAAAGTAAAAATCCGGTCCCCGCTAAATTTCATCACTCCACCTTGGTTGAAATTATCTGGACGACCATTCCTTTTATTATTTTGCTTGGCTTGGCGATACCGGCAACCAAAACCTTAATTAGCCTGGAAGATAATTCAAAGGCAGATGTTAATGTCTTGATAACAGGTTCTCAATGGAAATGGCAATATAAATATATGGATGGGGATGCGGAAGGTATCTCTTTTTACAGCAATCTTTCTACACCTAAAGCACAATACGCTGGTGTGATAGATGATGCCGGCAACAAGGTTTTTGAGGAAAAAGGAGAGAATTATTTACTCGAAGTTGACAGGCCTCTGGTGATACCTGCCGGCAAAAAAGTGCGATTTTTAATCACATCCGAAGATGTATTGCACGCATGGTTTGTGCCGGATTTTGCCATAAAACAGGATGCTGTTCCGGGGTTCATTAATGAAGCCTGGACTAAAGTCCCTGAGCCCGGTATTTACCGTGGTCAGTGCGCAGAACTTTGTGGCAAAGATCATGGCTTTATGCCAATTGTTGTCGTAGTGAAGTCGCCCGAAAATTATGCCAAATGGGTTGTTAAGCAACGACAGCAGATCGCCAAAGCCAAAGCGGATGCAGAAGCCGCCGCGGCACAAAGTTGGACTATGGATAAATTGCTACGCAAAGGAGAAGCGGTCTTCTTGGGTAAATGTGCTGCCTGTCATGGTGCCAAGGGTGAAGGTATTGGACCTTTCCCCGCGTTGGATGGCAGTAAAATCGCCACGGGCCCTGTTGCTGATCACCTTAACATTGTGATTCATGGCGGCAAGGCGGGTATGCCTGCCTGGAAGGGACAGTTAACGGATGCAGAAATTGCTGCGGTTATCACCTTTGAAAGAAACTCCTGGTCAAATAAAACCGGGGATATTGTTCAACCTGCTGATATAGCTAAAAATAAATAGGAATGTGATCATGGGTTCTATAACAGAGACAAATACAGCAACACCTCACGATCACCACGATCATAAAGCTAAGGGCATTACTCGCTGGTTATTTACCACCAACCACAAAGATATTGGCACCATGTATTTGATCTTTTCCTTGGTGATGTTTTTTATTGGCGGTAGTATGGCAATGGTTATTCGCGCTGAACTATTTCAACCAGGCCTCCAATTAGTCAATCCAAATTTTTTCAATGAAATGACCACCATGCATGGTTTGATTATGGTTTTTGGCGCGGTGATGCCTTCCATGGTGGGTCTTGCCAACTGGATGATACCGATGATGATTGGTGCGCCGGATATGGCGCTTCCCAGAATGAATAATTGGTCTTTCTGGTTATTGCCGGCAGCTTTTACCATCATGCTAATCACACCTTTTATGGACGGTGGTGGCCCTGCCTTTGGTTGGACTTTTTACGCACCGCTTTCTACAACTTTTGCCCCAAAGAGTACCGATTTCTTTATCTTTGCGATTCATATTATGGGGATTTCATCCATTATGGGGGCGATTAATATCATCGTCACTATTATGAATATGCGTGCACCCGGTATGACTTATATGAAAATGCCATTATTTGTCTGGACCTGGCTTATAACCGCATTTTTATTGATAGCGGTAATGCCGGTATTGGCTTCAGTGGTTACCATGATGTTGACCGACAGAAACTTCGGCACCAGTTTCTTTGAAGCGGCAGGCGGTGGCGACCCGGTTATGTTTCAGCATATTTTCTGGTTCTTTGGCCATCCTGAAGTTTATATCATGATTTTGCCGGCCTTTGGCGTGGTGTCGACTATCATCCCGACCTTTGCGCGTAAGAAGTTATTTGGTTATTCATCCATGGTTTACGCAACATCATCGATTGCCTTCCTGTCATTTTTAGTGTGGGCGCATCATATGTTTACCACGGGCATGCCTATTAGGGGTGAACTATTCTTTATGTACGCCACCTTATTGATCGCTGTACCGACCGGCGTAAAAGTTTTTAACTGGGTGGCGACTATGTGGCGTGGGTCAATGACCTTTGAGACCCCCATGCTGTTTGCTGTTTCGTTTGTAATTTTGTTTACCATTGGCGGTTTATCTGGCGTGATGATGGCTCTGGCGCCACTGGATATGCAATACCATGATACCTATTTTATTGTGGCACATTTTCATTATGTGTTATTTCCTGGGGCAATATTTGGCGGTTTTGCTGCAACCTATTACTGGCTGCCTAAATGGGTGGGTAAAATGTACAACGAGCGATTAGGAAAGATCCATTTCTGGTTGTCGATGATCTTTGTAAACTTGACCTTCTTTCCCATGCACTTTGCCGGTCTGGCTGGTATGCCACGACGGATCCCGGATTATTCTCAGCAATTTGCCGATTTTAACATGTGGTCAAGTATTGGTGCTTTCGGTTTAGGTTTAACACAGTTATTATTTGTTTATATTGTCATCAAGACCGTCAAAAGCGGTAAAGCAGCACCCCAAAGACCTTGGGAAGGTGCCGAAGGATTGGAGTGGACTTTACCATCGCCGGTGCCTTATCACACCTTTGAAACACCACCAAAAATCGATTAGGTAAAGTGTCAGCATGCGTGATCAGATAACAGCTAAAAACAAAAAAACGCTATTCCGACTATTGCTCTTGGTGGTTGGGATGGTGGGTTTTTCTTTTGCTTTAGTGCCACTGTATAATGTTTTTTGCAATATCACCGGCATTAATGGTAAGACCGCAGGTAAAACGGAAGTTCAAGCCGGTATGCAGCAGGATAAGTCCCGCACCATTCGGCTCGAATTTCTGGCCTTTGCCAATACGGAAGTTATCGCTGATTTTCATCCGCGTAAATCAGGTATGGATATCCATCCAGGCAAACTTTACAGCACAGAATTTTACGTTAAAAATAATACCGATAAAAATATCGTTATCCAGGCAGTCCCCAGTGTTTCACCAGGAGAGGTCGCACTTTTTTTACATAAAACAGAGTGCTTTTGTTTCCGTCAGCAACCGCTAAAACCTGGCGAAGAAAAATGGATGCCGTTAAGATTTTTTCTGGATACAGAATTTCCGAAAGATATTAAAGAATTAACCTTGCAATACACTTTGTTTGATATTACACCACAAACAAAAGGTCATGCCGTAGCAGCAAAATAATTGGGAAAAACTTTCCCCTTTGGAGAAAAAAATGGCAGAAGTACAATCATCATATTACGTTCCCGCCCAAAGTAAATGGCCGGCACTAGGTGCAATAGCATTGTTTTTAATTGCCACTGGCGCCGCGCTAACCATTCATGGAGATGGTCCATGGGTACTATTCTCCGGGCTTGCCATCCTCACTTTCTTTTTGGTTGGTTGGTTTCGGGATATGGTAAATGAATCAATGGGTGGCAAGTATAATAATCAGGTGGGTCGCTCTTATCGACAAGGAATGGTTTGGTTCATCGGTTCGGAGGTCATGTTCTTTGCCGCACTTTTTGGGGCATTATTTTATGTGCGGCAAATAGCGGTACCCTGGTTGGGTGGTGCTGGTAACAATGCCATGACACATGCCATCCTCTGGTCAGACTTTATACCTTCCTGGCCTTTGACTCTCACACCTGCTGGAGAAGTCACCCGAGCAATGCCAGCCTGGGGTTTGCCTTTACTCAACACCATTTTATTGATCAGTAGTAGTTTTACCGTAACCTGGGCGCACCATGCACTTAAAGCGGGTAATCGACGAAATTTGATTCTTGGTTTGATTTTAACCATCACCCTTGGCTCGCTATTCCTGTTCTTTCAGGTTGAAGAATATGCAGAAGCCTATAACCATATGGGCTTAACCTTGGGTTCAGGGGTTTATGGCTCAACGTTCTTTATGCTGACAGGTTTCCATGGTATGCATGTTACCTTGGGTACCATCATGTTAATCGTCATGCTGGTTCGTTCTATCAAAGGGCATTTTACAGCTGAGAATCACTTCGCTTTCGAAGCTACATCCTGGTATTGGCATTTTGTTGATGTGGTCTGGTTAGGCTTATTTATATTTGTCTATATTTTATAGACAATGAGTGGAGTATAGTCTCAATAAGCCGAGGTTACCCTCGGCTTATTTTTTGACCGATCATGTGACCTGGATTCAGGTATTATTTACGGGATGATACCATGCGGTTGCAGGGCGCCGGTTTGAATGCCGATGACGATCAAGATAATGAGTACGGCCGCCGCGATAACGCGTATCGTCAATGCGTTAACAGTACGCTTGGATTTACCCTGATCTTTAACCAGAAAAAACAAACCACGGAATAAACTCACAAGAACAACCAGTAGTGTGATAAATATTAGTATTTTTATGAGCATGACCATTCTCTGCTAAAGGAGTAGAGGTTAATTATACGCGCGAAGCGATGTTATGAAGAAGAATAAAGTGAAAAAAACCCAACCCCTGGCCAAGTTCCACCGAATAAAACAGCTTTTGTTGCAACTGCTTACTTGGGCCTTAATGCTGTCTATTTTTTTTGCTTTGCTTTCGCTGGGATTCTGGCAACTCAGTCGAGCAGATGAAAAAAGACAGTTGCTCAGTGCAAGCGCTTTAACAAAAGATCAACCACCGCTGTTGTTATCAAAGATTAAGCCCGACACGGATCTGGCATTTCTTCCGGTTCATCTAAAAGGAAAATGGTTGTCACAGTGGCGTTTTTATCTGGATAACCGCATTATAGATGGTGCTTTAGGGTATAATCTCTTTGCTCTTTTTAAAGACGATTCAGGACAAATTATCTGGGTTGACCGGGGCTGGCTAGCGATTTCAGCAGAGAGAATATTTCGGGATATACAACCATTATCCTCTCAGAGAAATATTGCAGGATATATTTATTTTCCAGATGAATACAAACTGTTGGCAACCCCTGAACTGAAAGCGAATCATCCCGTTGCTATTGCAGGATTAAATTTGCCGAGGTTACAACAGGTTTTAAAAAATAACCATATTGAAATAGCACCTTATATTGTGAGACAAACTTTTCCGGAAAATGAGCAAGGGTTAATAAAAAAATGGCAAATTGTGACCATGCCACCTGAACGTCATGTAGGTTATGCCATACAGTGGTTTTTGCTGGCAATTGCTTTCGCTGTTTTAGTCATACTTTTCCGGCGAAAAAACTTAAAGAAAAAGAGAGAACTATGAGTGCAGATAATTTAATAGAACGACAGAGAACAAATCGTTTAACCTTAATAGGCTTGCTTATTATTTTTGCCTCTCCGATGGTTATCGCCTACGTTGGCTGGTTGCAGGGTTGGTTTTCTAATGTGGGCACGACAAATCATGGAGAATTACTGCGGCCAATGATTTCATTGCAACAATCCGGTTTGCAACTCAAAAATGAAAATTTAACGGCAGATGCCATTAAGGATAAATGGTGGTTGATTTATGTTGCCGACGATAAAAGCTGTGATTTAACCTGTCAGGCAAACGCCTATTTAATTAATCAAATCAGAACCTCACAGGGTAAGGAAATGGCACGGATTGATAGAATGGTAGTGACTAAATTCAACCCTTTCACGGCAAAAGCAGAAGCATTTATCCGGCAGCATTTCAATATAAAGATTTTCCCTACACTGAAAGAACGCAGTCCATTAAAATCGAATAACATTTATTTGATGGACCCTTTGGGAAATATTTTTATGCGTTATGAGTCAGTTGAAGATGAAAAAGAAGCAGTACTGAAAGGAAAAGGCATCGTAAAAGACTTGAAAAAATTATTGAAGTATTCACAGATAGGTTAGTCAGCTGATGTTAGAAAAAAACAACCATTTGAAAACCATGCAAAGACTCGCTCTAACCGCTGCCGCTTTAGCCATCATTGTGGTGATGTTAGGCGCTTATACGCGTCTAAAGGATGCAGGTTTGGGGTGTCCAGATTGGCCGGGTTGTTACGGCTCACTAATCGTCCCCGACGAGCACCATGAAATTATCGCCGCAGAAAAAGCATTCCCGGAGCGTCCCGTTGAAGCCGAAAAGGCCTGGGCTGAAATGACCCATCGCTATTTTGCCAGTACTTTAGGACTGCTGATTTTAATCATGGCTTTTTTTGCATGGCGTAAAAAGCAGCAAGATAACGACTTTCCCGTGGTACTTCCTTATGCTTTATTGGTATTGGTGATTTTTCAGGGCATGCTGGGCATGTGGACGGTCACCATGAAATTAAATCCGGTGATAGTGATGAGTCATTTACTGGGAGGGATGACAACATTTTCGTTGTTAATTACCCTGACCGTACTTATTTATTATGTTAGAAACATGCGAACTTCAGCGCCGATCGAAATCAAAGTTAGTGAGGCTTTAGCTTGGAAAAATTTTGCTTTTATCAGTTTATTAGTGCTAATTTTACAGATAGCCTTAGGGGGCTGGACCAGCGCAAATTATGCGGCACTGGTGTGCCAAGACTTCCCTTTTTGCCAAGGTGACTGGATACAACATTTAAAACCTGCTGAAGCTTTTCAGTTATGGGGACATGGTGTGGAAAATTATGAGTTCGGGGTGAAATCAATAGATGCTAGAACAACTATTCATGTGGCCCACAGGATGTGGTCAGTGGTGACATTATTCACTTTGTTAACACTTGGGTTCAGATTAATCAAAAGCCAGGGGATATTACATAAAGTTGCCCTGGTATTATTATTGCTGGTATCACTGCAATTTTTGTTGGGTATGGCAAATGTTGAATTCAACCTGCCTTTGGCAAATGCCGTGGCGCATAATGGTGTTGGTGCGTTACTATTAGCGACGCTGGTGACGCTAAATATTTTATTATTGCACGTTAGAAGGCAAAATAGAGGCCAGAAAAATGAAGAATGATAAAAATAACAGCGTCAAAATTCACTTTTTAAATTGGCGTGATTATTATGAAATGACCAAGCCTAAAGTGGTTGCCCTGTTATTATTAACGGCGGTTATCGGCATGTTCCTGGCCACCAATCCAGAGGTTAACCCTATGGTGCCCTGGCATGTCTTGTTATTTGGTACAATCGGTATCGGTTTTGCCGCAGGGGGTGCAGCAGTGGTTAATCATGTTGTGGATGCACGTATAGATGCCATCATGGCAAGAACTGAAACCCGACCGATCCCGTCCGGAAAAGTCCCGCCCAAAAATGCCATAATATTTGCAACTTTATTATCTGTCATTTCAATGTTAGTGTTGGGTTTGCTGATTAACTGGTTAACCGCAATGCTGACTTTGGCGGGTTTGGTTGGCTATGCTTTTTTATATACCATGTATTTAAAACGAGCGACGCCACAAAACATTGTCATTGGTGGGATCTCAGGTGCCATTCCTCCGCTATTGGGTTGGACTTCAGTCACTAATTCCATCGATCCATTCGCATTATTGCTGGTGTTAATTATTTATACCTGGACCCCACCGCATTTTTGGGCGTTGGCTATCCATCGCCGGGATGATTATGCTCGGGCCAATATTCCTATGTTACCAGTGACCCACGGTATCGAATTCACCAAAACGATCACGCTGTTGTACACTTTGCTTCTGGTCTTGACAACCTTGTTGCCCTATTTAACAGGGATGAGTGGTTTTATTTATCTCATTGGAGCCGTCGTTTTAGGTGTGGGTTTTTTATATCGAGCCTGGGAATTAAAATATCATGCAAAAGCAAATTCAGCGATGAAGACTTTCGCATATTCCATTTTCTACTTGATGATTTTGTTCGTTGTATTGTTGGTCGATCATTATTTATATTACAATCCTGCTGGATTAAGAGGTTAGCATGTCAAAAAATGTAAAAACTGCCTTGTTATTGCTTTTAGTGGTTTTCTCGGTGGTGGCTATTTTTGTTTGGAGTGTGGTGACAAAAAAACCGGGCGCAGGTGTAACGGAAATAAGTTTATATTCGTCAGATAAAATATTCCCAACGTTTAATTTACTGGATGAATCACAACGGAAATTTAATAATGATTCCTTGCTGGGAAAATGGTCTTTAATCTTTTTTGGATATACCCACTGCCCGGATGTTTGTCCCACGACAATGTCTAATCTGGCAAAAATTATGCAGAAAATACCCGCTGATGTTAAAAAAAATATGCAAGTGGTCTTCGTCAGCATTGATCCCGCAAGAGACCAGGCGCGAGAATTGAAAAGCTATGTTGAATATTTCGATAAAAATTTTAAAGGAGTTACAGGAACAGAGCAACAATTACAAATATTTGCCAGCGCATTGGGTGCCATTTATTATAAAGGGGAAGTGGATAAAAACGGCAATTATACGATCGATCATAGCAGTAAGGTCTTCCTCATAAATCCCCGTGGACAAACAGCCGGAATGTTTGATGGCCAGGCGATTACCGACACGGCTCAATTTCCAGCAGAGCGGCTGGCAAAAGATTTGCTCTTTTTGTTTCGAACGCAAAGTTAATGGAAGTAAGAGAAAATGCTGAAATTATTCATACTCTTATTGTTTTCGATCGGCGTATCGGGTTGTGCGACAACGCCACCCGTTAATCAGGATAATGTTTGTCAAATATTTAAAGAAAAAAGTAACTGGTTTGATGACGTAGAAGATGCCGAATCCCGTTGGGGAGTGCCGATCCAAATTATCATGGCTTTTATTCATCAGGAGAGTCGCTTTAAAGAGGGTGCCCAGCCGGAGAGAACCTGGTATCTGGGTTTTATCCCTGGCCCCAGAAAATCTTCAGCTTATGGTTATTCACAGGCCCAGGATCCGGTGTGGAATGAATATCGAAATGCCACGGGAAATGGCTGGGCTAGTCGTGATGACTTTGAAGATGCAGCTGATTTTATTGGTTGGTATATTCAAGGTAGTTACAAACGTTTGAAAATTTCTAAATGGGATGCGAGGAACCAATATCTGGCTTACCATGAAGGTCGGGGTGGTTATTCGCGAGGTAGCTGGAAGAAAAAAAAATGGTTGGTTGCTGTTGCTGATAAGGTAAATCGGCGGGCTTCTCGCTATGGTGCGCAATTAAAGGGTTGCCGAGATGATCTTGAAGGTTGGTGGCCTTTCTGGTGAAAATGTATTCAGCGTAACGTTTCAACGCCATTTTCCCCACCAACCAACAATACATCCGCATGCCGGATAGCGAATAAACCATTGGTAACTATGCCGACAATATTATTCAATTTGTGTTCGAAAGCGACTGGCTCGGAGAGTTTTAAACCAAAAACATCAAGAATAACATTGCCATTATCGGTGACAAAACCAGTTCGATAGACTGGATCGCCGCCAAGTTTAACCAGTTCACGAGCAACATAACTTCTCGCCATAGGAATCACTTCAATGGGGAGAGGAAACTCGCCCAGCTGACTGACTATTTTGCTTTCGTCCACAATGCAGACAAATTGATCAGCCACGGCGGTGATAATTTTTTCACGAGTTAGCGCGCCACCACCACCTTTTATCAAGTGAAGAACCTTATTGGATTCATCGGCGCCATCAATATAAACACTGATAAAATCGACCGAATTTAAATCTAATACGGGGATACCATGCGCTTTCAAGCGTTGTGCGGTTGCCTCAGAACTGGCAACGGTACCAGCAATGTGATGTTTTATGGTGGCGAGTGCATCAATAAACAAATTAGCTGTGGAGCCAGTACCAACCCCAATAATGCTGTCGCTCTTTATGTAATCGAGGGCAGCGATAGCGGCTGCTTTTTTCATTTCATGCTGAGCCATAAAATACCCTAATAATTAAAATACACCGCAGTATAACATCCGCTTAAGGGTTGTCTTTAATTAACATGCCGCTACATTTAACTCAGCCGCATTATTAACTGACAAAATAATAGTAGAATTATTAAAAAAACACTCATTATGTAACGAATAAATTGACAGGGATCTAATTGATAGTAAAGCAAATAGCTGAATTAAGTGCAGATGCATGTTAATTAATGTCGTAATCTCACTAGGCTGTTTGCTGAGGACTACTGTTATCCCGAATTGATGAGATTCAATTAGCCAAAAGACTTCCTTGTCCTCG
>CAZKUH010000027.1:4697-12887 GCA_964555895.1 uncultured Enterobacterales bacterium | reverse complement strand
CCACATGCTGTTACAGGGAAGATGTTTGGTGCACAGTGTATTAAAGCTGAGAATGGTAAAACCGCCGCATTTTTATGGCAAGAAAGTATGCAGTTTAAACTTGCCAAAGATGTTCAGTTAGCAGCCTTGAAAATTAAGGGTGCAAGTATGGCTTCTCACCTGTATGCACCAGAGAAAACTTTGTCTGGATGGATTTCGATACCCGAAGCACAAGCGGGTGAATGGCTTTATTTTGCAGAGAAAGCCATTAAATATGTTGCAAAGTTAAAATAACCTGAATCCTAGATAAATCTTGTAGTAGAAAAATACCCCTACAAACATAACGCTTCTCTGCAAGTTATCATGTTCAGGCACATCTGGATTCGACAGTTCTTTGTTAGAAATAACCAATAACAGCAATAATTGCTAAAAATGTTTTGTGCTCTTGTGGCTTAAACTGAATATTGTTCTAACGGTTGCCTTAAAAAAAGGTGGTATGATGAAACGTTCGAAAACAACACTTTCAGCATGTAATGTTTAAGGGATTAAGCTATCAAATAGGTGGAGCAAACAGCATGTTTGCTGGGCGCATTTAATGAGGTAGCTATTGAAATGAAAGCAGTTTGGCAAGGACAGATTATCGCTCAAAGTGAGGATGCCATCATGGTGGAGTCGAATCATTACTTCCCCATCTCCTCAATAAAATCCAATTTTTTCAAACCCAGTAACACTACTTCTCATTGTCCCTGGAAGGGTGAAGCGAGTTATTTTTCCATCGAAGTGGCAGGGAAATTAAATAAAGATGCCGCCTGGTTTTACAAAACACCGAAAAAGGCAGCAAAAGAAATTGCCGGACGGGTGGCTTTTTGGAAAGGAGTGCAGGTGGTAAAATAAAAAGCAACGGTATTTATCCCGAGTTGAGGTTATTTAGAAAACTTGGATGATTAAAGGTATAATCACAATTCAATAAATTCAATGTAATATTGGGGGTGATGGTGTCTCAGTCTTGTCATTTACACTTGTTAAAAAATGCAGAAATTTATTCCCCGAAACCCATTGGCAAGCATAACCTGCTGGTCGCCGCTGGGAAAATTGTTGCAATTACACCGGCAGAAATCATTTTACCGGCAACGCTACATGTTGAAGTGTTTGATCTGTGTGGAAAACGCTTAATCCCTGGGCTAATTGATTGCCATGCCCATATCACTGGTGGTGGCGGGGAGTCAGGTTTCAGCTCGCAAATTGCACCAGTTTCTGTAACAGAATTTACCACCGCAGGTGTAACAACGGTGGTCGGTTTGTTGGGTACGGATGATACAACGCGTGGCACGGAAAATTTGCTGGCAAGAGTTTATGCCTATCGGGAACAAGGTCTATCTGCTTATTGTTGGACGGGGGGGTATCATTACCCGCTAACAACATTAACCGGCAGCGCTAAAACAGATATCGTTTATCTTGATCCTGTGATTGGAATTGGTGAATTTGCCCTCAGTGATCATCGTTCTAGCCAACCCACTTTCGATGAAATGGTCAGGTTGGCCAGTGAAGCCCATGTCGCTGGTTTGTTAACAGGAAAGGCGGGCGTGATACATTTTCATTTGGGTGATGGTTCACGTAAACTTGAATTAATTGAACGTGCATTAAGCGAAACCGAATTACCTGCCAGAATTTTTCATGCCACCCATGTAAACCGTAATATACCGTTATTCGAAGATAGTTTGAAATTACTTGATTTTGGTTGTTATATTGATATTACAGCTTTTCCAGAAGGTACGGCGGCGCTGGGGATCGAGGCAGATGAAGCTATTCTTAGTGCAATTTCCCGCAATTTACCACTGCAACAGATTACTGTTAGTTCAGATGGTGGTGGATGTCTCCCCAGTTTTAATGCCCAGGGTGAGATGACCCATATGGATGTTGGTAGTGCTAAAACATTAATCCAGACGTTACAAAGTTTACTCAAAAAAGGACAGAAACTAGACACAGTACTGCCTTTATTTACGCAAAATGTTGCAACTTTGCTACGATTAGCGCATAAAGGAAAAATAGACACAGGATATGATGCTGATTTCGTTATTTTAAATAATAAAAATCAAATTTCAGATGTCATGGGGGGGGGGCGTTGGTTTGTTCGTGAGGGCAAAGCTATTTAATATACCGAGACCACTGAAAATAGCTGTTTTCAGTTGATCTGAGTATCAGAATTCACAATGAGGTTTGTATGTGTGCTGCAAAAATTGCTGAAGGCAAAGTGCGGGGTTATGTAATCCCAATTGGTGGGGGGGAAGAAAAAATTGAAGAGCCGGTAATTTTACAACGATTTGTCGATTTATGTGGTAATGAAAAGGCCAACATTGTAGTGATCCCAACGGCATCACAATTAGACGATACGGGTAGTAGTTATGTTGAAATTTTTACTAATCTTGGAGTGAAAAAAACCATTTCTCTACCCATTAATTCTCGTGCAGATGCCCAAAATGAAAAATATCTACAATTACTGTCCCAGGCGACCGGTATTTTTATGACTGGAGGTAATCAACTCAGACTTTCAACCATTTTAGGCGGTACGCCAATTGCTCAGGCAATCAGGCGGGCAAATGCTGCTGGGGTGCATATTGCCGGCACCTCGGCTGGTGCAGCCATTATCCCGGAACATATGATTTCCGGTGGACCCACGGGCGCATTGCCGAATGAACAAGGTGTTACTCTGGCACCGGGTCTTGGATTAATTAATAAGATTATTCTGGATCAACATTTTAGCCAGCGCAATCGACTGGGACGTTTACTCTCGGCTGTTTCGTATAATCCTTTTGCCACAGGCATTGGAATTTGTGAAGATACCGCCGCTTTTATTGATCCTGATGGTGTCATTGAAGTTGTGGGAAGTGGCGTGGTGACTGTTATCGATCCCTCTGAGGTTGAATATAGTTCTATGGCGGTGGCGAAGGAAGGCGACTCTATCACCTTGATTGGGCTTAAATTGCATATGCTAAGTAAAGGTTCTAAGTACGATTTGAATACCCGTAAAGCGATTGCTCCAGCGACATAGACAAACAGTTGCAGGTAAAAAATCAAAACTCGCAACATTAAATTTTCGGGAGCATAAATGACGAAATTTGCTTTAACCCAGCGCATTTATCCTTCAAGGATGGCGATGACAATAATATAAAGGGCATAATCAATTAATAGAGATGCCCTAAAGTAGTTACAATAATTTAAGGACTCTGGTATGAAAATAATCGCATCAAATGTTTATGTTGGCCCTAATATTTATGCTCACTTTCCGGTGATAAGACATGTGGTGGATTTGGGGATACTAGAACAATATCCTTCGTTGAAATTAGGACAAGATTTTATTATGGGGCTTATCGAAGCCTTGCCGGGTTTGGCGGAGCATGGTTGTTCATATGGTGAGCCGGGTGGTTTTATTCGCCGACTAAAAGAAGATGAAGGCACCTGGATGGCACATATCTGGGAGCATGTCACCTTGGAATTACAGAGCCTGGCTGGAACCGAAGTGAGCTTTGGTAGAACCAGAAGTAGTGGCGAAGTGGGACAATACAATATGGTGTTCCAGTATCAACAACGTGATGTGGGGCTTGAAGCGGCTGAGTTGGCGCGTAATTTGTTGATATCATTAATCCCTGGAAAATTACAAAAACAATTACATACCCAATTGCCAGAAGATTTTAATTTCACCGAAGACCTCTCAGAATTTATACGTTATGCACAGAAGAAGGAATTTGGCCCGAGTACAGGTTCTCTGGTCAGTGCAGCGGAAGACAGAGGCATTCCTTGGTTACGCCTGAATGAATATTCGCTGGTTCAGTTTGGTCATGGAAAATATCAGCAACGTATCCAGGCGACCATAACCAGTCAGACCAAACACATCGCGGTCGAAATTTCCTGTGATAAAGAAGATACCCATAATTTACTCAGTGACTTAGGTTTACCGGTACCCAAACAAGCGATGGTTTACTCCGAAAGTCGAGCGTTAAAAATGGCTAGAAGAATAGGTTATCCAGTGGTTTTAAAGCCACTGGATGCCAATCATGGCCGAGGCGTTTCTATCAATTTGATGCATGATGAACAAGTGAAAACAGCTTTTGAGTTTGCTCGCAAGCATGGTAGTAGCAGAGCCGTATTAGTCGAATCTTTTTTATCCGGACTGGATCATCGTATGTTAGTGGTCAATGGCGAACTGGTTGCTGTCGCCAAACGAGTGCCTGGTCATGTGGTGGGTGATGGAAAACATAGTATAAGCGAGTTGGTTGATATGGTGAATCAAGATCCGCTACGAGGTGTCGGCCATGAAAAAGTGCTCACTCAGCTGGAATTGGATAATCAGGCGTTACGTTTGTTAGGTGACGCCGGTTATGATGAAACAACTGTACTGAAAAAAGATGACACTTTTTATCTTCGTGCCACAGCTAACCTGTCAACGGGCGGGACTGCGATTGACATGACAGATTTGGTTCACCCTGATAATAAAATGATGGCAGAGCGCGCAGTGAACGCGGTAGGACTGGATGTTGGCGGGGTTGATTTTTTAACCGCTGATATTACTCAGTCATATAAGGAAATTGGCGGCGGTATTGTCGAGATTAATGCAGCGCCGGGATTTCGTATGCATGTCGCGCCTTCCGAGGGTCAATCCAGAGATGTTTCGGGCAAGGTGATGGATATGTTATTTCCACAAGGTTCACCATCACGTATTCCGATAGCAAGTATCACCGGTACAAATGGTAAAACAACCACCTCCAGAATGCTCTCGCATATTCTCAAATCTTCAGGCCATATTGTGGGGATGACTTCAACGGATGGTGTGTATGTGGATGGACAATTATCGGTCAAAGGGGATATGACCGGACCGGTTTCTGCACAAATTGTATTGCGTGATCCGCTGGTGGATATTGCGGTGTTAGAAACTGCTCGAGGCGGCATATTACGTGCTGGACTGGGTTATCGTGAATGTGATGTGGGTGCGATTCTAAATGTACAAAGTGATCACCTTGGGATGCGAGGCATTGATACCTTGGAACAGTTGGCTGAAGTCAAACGTATTGTTGTCGAGGTTGCCAAAGATACTGCGGTGTTAAATGCTGATGACGCACTTTGCTTGAAAATGGCTGAACATACCCAAGCGGAACATATTTGTTACGTTACCCTCAATACCAACCATAGTCTGGTGAGGGAACATGTTCGAGCAGGCGGTAGAGCCGTCGTCCTTGAAAAAGGTATCAACGGCGATATGATTACCATTTATGATAATTGCGCACATATTCCATTGCTTTGGTCTCATCTCATCCCGGCTACACTCGAAGGTAAAGCAACACACAATGTACAAAATGCCATGTTTGCGACTGCCTTGGCTTTTAGTTTAGGTAAAACGCTGGAAGATATTCGTCAAGGATTGCGAACTTTCAACACCTCGTTCTTCCAGGCGCCTGGTCGCATGAATGTTTATGATGAACATCCTTTCAGAGTTATCCTGGATTACGCGCATAACCCTGATGGCGTGCGATTGATGAGCCAACTGGCTAGCAGCTTGGAGATTAAGGGTAAACGCATCGTTGTTATCGCTGGCCCGGGAGATCGCAGAGATCAAGATCTGCTGGCGATTGCCGATGCTGCGGCAGGTCATTACGATACCTTTATCTGCAAAGCTGATGATAATCGGCGGGGACGAAGTTTTGACGAGGTACCAAAAATAATGGCTGCCCAATTAGAAAAGCAGGGGGTCGCAAGAGAAAATATCCTTATCATCCCTGATGAAGAAACAGCCATCGATAAAGCGCTCAATCTGGCTGAAGCAGATGACTTAGTGATGATATTCGGTGATGCTATCATTCGAAGCTGGAAACAGATTATTAATCTTGATTCCCATTCCTCGCAATCCAAAGCCCAAAATATAAAACAAAATCCAACCATCGTTTCGATGTTGATACCTGAGGATTCTGGTGAGCCAGATCCCTTCGAGCTGGAAAAGGGTATGAAAATAGTTAAAGATGAGCGTGGTGTCAGGGTGGTGTCTGAATTTACCGAAGAAAGTGATTAAATTCTACTATTGTTAAGACCAGACTGTTGAAAGCAAACTGTTGAAAGACTGACAATGAATATCCAGAAAAGGAGCATTACGCCTGATGAGAAACACTTTTTCTGCTGGGATAATCATGTAGATAAAAAGGGTTAGGCTGAGTGACAAAATACCATGTGCAAATTAATTTTAGATGATAGCCGCAGGCTCACCGGCAAAAGTATGGTCTGGGATTATCCGGGTGCCATTTTAGATACCTTTGTCAGTGGCATCGACAAACAGCAAGTGGTTGAATGCTGGCAGCAAAATATTCAAACAATTTTACAAGCAGTCGGTTGGCTTAAAGAAAAAACCAGTCATAGAATTTTTGCTGACGGCATCAGTTTTTTGCTCAGTGCGCCGCTTGATTGCTTATATGCGGCTACCGAAATTAACGAAGCAGCCTGGGACTTATGCTGTGCGAAATTACAAAATAAAGTGATGCATGAGTCGAGTAAAAAACTCATCGAAAGATTGAAAAAATTAATTCATGTCGAATCAAATCCCCAACTTTTAAATTTTATTTCTCAGGCTGAAGCTGCCAAGGTGCCATGGCTTTTGGATGATGATGAAATAACCTTGGGATATGGCGCTTCCTCTCAAACCTGGCCATTTGATAAATTACCAGAAGTTAGCAGTATTAATTGGTCACAGTATTACACCGTGCCCATTGCCATGATTACCGGCACCAACGGTAAATCAACCAGTGTCAGGTTAACCGCAGAGATGATCAAAATGGCTGGAAAAAGCTGTGGAGTGACCTCTACGGATTTTATTAAAGTTGGCGACGAAGTACTTGAAAAAGGGGATTATTCTGGTCCTGGCGGGGCACGGATCTTACTCAAACATCATCAAACAGAAATGGCATTACTGGAAGTTGCACGTGGCGGATTATTACGTCGAGGATTGGCAGTTCCTCATGCAGATGCGGCATTAATCACCAACATCGCTGAAGATCATTTAGGACAATATGGCATTACCAATCTTGATGAACTGACCCAGGCTAAATGTATCGTCGCCAAAGCCCTGACAACAGGGCCACTCATCTTGAATGCTGATGATAAACAATTAAGTAAAATAGCAGGTGCTCTGAATCAAAACATCATCTGGTTTTCTCTTCATAAAAATAATCCACTGCTACTGGAACAGCAAAAAAAACAAATGGATTGCTGTTATATAGACCATGGACAAATGATCTACCAACAATCAAATAAAGTGATTGAAGTCATTGCCATTGACCAAGTGCCAATGACCTTCAAGGGTGCTGCTATACATAATATACAAAATGCTCTGGGTGCCATCGCGCTTGCCAGAGCGTTAAATATTAACTGGCGTTCAATACGAAAAGCATTACGGAGTTTTAATAGTGATGCGGCCGATAACCCTGGTCGAGGGAATCAATTTGCTTATCATGGCGCAACGGTTATTGTTGATTTTGCCCATAACCCCCATAGTATGCAGGCCATGGCAGAAATGGTGAAAAACATGCCGGCATCGAGAAAAATTTTATTGTTGAGTGGGGCTTGCGATCGATCGGATCTTGACCTGCAGAATATGACCGTCGCAGCTTTAAAAATGGAACCTTCATTGATGTATATCGCTGAGGTAGTAGAATATCTTCGTGGCAGAAAATTAACTGAAGTCCCTGCGATCATGATGGATAAAGCCATGGGCTCAGGATTAACAAAAGATATGATTCAAGTATTCGATGACCCATTACTGGGAACCCAGGCGATTTTACGACAGATAAAAAAAGGCGATCTGGTGTTAATCATGGCGTTAACTCATCGGCAACAAATTTTTAACTTGCTTAACCTTCCATGACCGTTGGGATAAAGGTAATTTTGTACTAAAAGTGAGTCAGACAGTGCGAAATCGGAGAACCTCAGCCGGCGTAGGATGTGTACTCTTAACAATAGAAGCAAGATTCTTCGACTACGCTCAGAATGACAAAAACCATTATCACGCCCAACAAAAACCATCCTGTCATCCTGAACGCAGCACAGCGGAGTTGAAGGTTCTTGAGGCTTGGCATAAGATTCTTCGACTACGCACAGAATGACAAAACCATTATCACACTCAACAAAAACCATCCTGTCATCCTGAACGCAGCACAGCGGAGTTGAAGGATCTTG
>CAZKUH010000027.1:0-4597 GCA_964555895.1 uncultured Enterobacterales bacterium | reverse complement strand
ACAAAAACCATCCTGTCATCCTGAACGCAGCACAGCGGAGTTGAAGGATCTTGAGGCTAGAACAAAAACCGATCTTGCCAAGCAACGCATAATCTTGGAAAGACTAAAACCAGGCATCAAAAGCAAAGAAAGTAAATGACAGCGATTGATAATTTTTGCAATGCTCTGTTAAAATTGAAATATCCTGAGTAGACGTTATTTATTTTCTATGAACTTACAACATTCAATTTATATCCGCCAACTTGGAAGACAACCTTACGTACCGGTTTGGCAAGCGATGAAAAATTATACCCAATTTCGTGATGCCGAAACACCCGATGAAATTTGGTTGGTAGAACATGAGCCGGTATTTACCCAGGGACAGGCTGGAAAAGCAGAACATTTATTGTTCCCAGGCAATATCCCTGTGGTGCAAGTAGACCGAGGTGGACAGGTCACCTATCATGGTCCTGGTCAGCAGGTTGCCTATTTAATGATTAATTTAAAACGAAAAAAATTAGGGGTCAGAGAGCTGGTCAGTGCGATAGAACAATCCATTGTAGCGTTAGCTGCAAAAAGTGGTATTATCGCAGCACCTAGAAAAAATGCCCCGGGCGTTTATGTTGGGGGTGCAAAATTATGTTCCTTGGGATTGCGGATTAGAAAAGGTTGTTCTTTTCATGGTTTGGCGTTGAATGTTAATATGGATCTTGAACCTTTTCAACGAATTAATCCTTGTGGCTTGGCAGGAATCAAAATTGTGCAATTAAGTGAACTTGGTGGCGCCAAGTCTCTGCAAGAGGTTGAACAACCCTTGATAAAATATTTAGGCCAACAGTTAGCTTATGATTCATTTTTGTCTGATGAACAACGGCTGCTTCTTAATTGCCATCATTATCCCTTCACTGACCTAGAGTCGTTACTTGAATATTGATATTATTTTACACTGGATCTCAGCCCATCCCGAATGGGCTGGAATAATGGTATTTTTAATAGCCTTTCTAGAATCAATAGCCATTTTTAGTTTATTGGTTCCCGGCTGGATATTACTAGTCGGTGTCGGCGCCCTCATTGGTACGGGAAATCTTAATTTTTTTTGGATGTCACTGGCGAGTTTTTTGGGTGCTGTAAGCGGTGAAAGTATCAGTTATTATTTCGGATGGCATTACCGGGAAAATATCCAACATTGGAACTGGTTTAAAAAACATCCGCATTGGCTAGAAAAAAGCCAGCTATTTTTTCATAAACATGGCACTTCCAGTGTTGCTTTGGGCCGATTTTTTGGTCCCGTCAGGGCCTTTATACCTTTGGTGGCTGGAATATCGGAAATGCCACCAATGCGCTTTATGCTCATCAATGTTGTTTCGGCTTTGATCTGGGCACCAGCCTATCTGTTGCCCGGTGTTATTGCCGGGGCGGTTATAGAGATTGATAGAACTACGGGTGCAACCCTGCTAATTTCATTGCTGGGCGTGGTGGTTTTTAGCTGGTTGCTGGTTAAAGAAATAACGGAATATTTAAAATTCAAACAGCAAACTAATATGCATGCCCATATCTTGGGGATACCGCTACCTGTTTTTAAAGGTATTATTTCTTTTAGTTGCCTGGTTATTATTATAATATTGTTATCTTTCGGACAGTTACATTCTGAGTTAAAGGACTTATTATCCCGTGTCATCATCGTCATCAGTCATTGAACGTATTCAAAAAACCAATTCTGAACAACAGTCTTCGAGGGTAGAAACTATCTTGCATTTTGACTCACAACAAAATTCTGGCAAAAACAAACTCAATGGCATACTCGATAAATATAACAACAGGATGGTGCGTGATCTGATATGGGTCATTGCCAGCCCGGCGATTATGGCTAGTGAGATAATCAAGCAATATCCCGGTGATGAAATATTAATCGACTGGATAGAAAAATCAGCAACGGTGCTAAAAAAACTGGATAAATCGCCGCAGCCGCTTGAAGAATTTATCAATCAAAGCAAAACCAACCGTCTGGGAGAAATATTTGAGCGCTTTTGGCATTTCTGGTTGAGTGATTGCCAGTCTAAATCAGTTGTTGCAGCCGATTATCGTGTACAGTTAAAAGATAGAACACTAGGCGCATTTGATTTGCTCGTTGACGAAAGAGAAAATAAACATTTGGGCAATGAAGAAATAGAACGGGGTAAATTATTAAATCCTCTGGTTCTTACTCATTATGAATTAGCCGTTAAATTTTATTTAAATACTGCTCGTGGTATTCGTATGTCAGACTGGTATGGCGCTGAACAGAGCGACAGGCTGGATAAAAAAATTAACCGCATGGTTGAGCATCAACTTAAGCTTTCTCATTACCAGGCAACTGAAAAATTACTCAAACAAAAATACTGGCAAATTGAAAAAATTATTGGCGTGTGTAAAGGGCGACTTTTTTTGAATGCATTCATGCCAAAAACCAGCAGACCAGACTGGATGAATACAAATGCACTTTTAGGCTTCTGGTGTCCCGCCAGTCAGTTCCATGCAGTGCAAAAAGAAAGATTACTTCATTGGTATTTATTGGAGAAAAAATATTGGTTGGCCCCATTGTCGGCAGCAGACACAAACGAAATGGAAATAATAGCAGAACAGAAATTATTGGGTTTTCCACAAACGCTTAATCAAGTGATACAGATAGCGGGTTGTGATCGTGTTGAAAATAAAGAACAAATAAGAGGGTTTATCGTCCCTGACGAATGGTTGTTGAAATTGCATCATTGATGTCCAGCTTTGGTAGGGTGATTAGCAATTAAGCACAACTTGAAGCTAATACCAGAAGTACTCCCTGCGGACGCGGGGAGTACTTCTGGTTATTCCCTTAGCAAAAGTTGCAACGCAGCGCTGGCTTCCTGCTTGCACTCCTGCAGAGCAAGAGGCTAAGCACACATCTCCTGCGTTTTAAAAGTTCAAGTTAGAATGCTCTTGGAAACAAAATCAACGCGGAGAACCGCGAAAATAATCACGGTGGTGGTTTTCCTTATCCCAGGCTGAGGTTAATTAACCTCAGCCTGGGACGTGGTAACTACTCTTTCTTTTCATTTGAGCGGTTTTGGTGGCTGATATTATTGCTGGAAGTGGCGCAAGTTGACCGTTGTTGCTGGTTAACCGTTAACTGAAATATATCCGGACGGGAGTAATGACCGACTGGATCAAGATCGTAACGAGCTTTGATTATATCATCGAGATCAATTTCTGCCGTTATCAGACCTTCTTCATCATATAATGGCCCCGCTTTTACTTCACCCAAAGGCGAGATAATGACACTACCGCCACGAATTAATGGTTTATTCCGGGGCCAGTCTGGATCTTTGGTTTGATGAGCTGCCGGGAATGGTTGATATTGGCAGGCACTGATGAGGAAATTCCTGCCTTCATAAGCGATATGGCGCATACTGCTTTGCCAAATTTCGCGATCATCCACAGTGGGTGCACACCAAATCTGAATATTTTTTGCGTACATGGCGGTACGGAACAAGGGCATATAGTTTTCCCAACAGATCGCAGCGCCTATTCTCCCTGCGACCGTTTCCACCACTGGCAGTGTGGAACCATCACCTTGTCCCCATATTAACCGTTCGCTGGCGGTGGGCATTAACTTGCGGTGCTTTGCGACTAACTGACCTTGGTCTGAAATAAATACGACTGTACAAAATAATGTTGCTCCACTTCGTTCAATCACACCTAAAACCAATGAAGTTCGGCAACGTTTAGCTAACTTTTTGAGCGCAATTATTTCAGGTCCATCCAGATCGATTGCCTGTCGCCAGTATTGTAAAAATTCTTCTCGACCCTGGTCAGTACGATATCCTACACGGGTGCCAAAATCGGCGCCTTTGGGATAGCCGCCTAAAAGTGCTTCCGGCATGACAATCAGCTGTGTATTTGATTGTTGAATTATTTTTTCGAAAGAAAAAATGTGGTCCATGGTTGAAGCCGTGCCTTTGGCATCTGAACCTATTTGTAAGGCGCTGATAATTTTTTTATTCATCTTGGTATTCTACAGGAAAGGCAAGCTGGGATGTTTAGATTCTTTCCAACTAAGCATTAATTTGCAGGTATAAACCTGCAAATTAATGCTTGTAAGTTCTCAAATTGGGATATGGTCAATCATCAATTTTGTATTCAACCAAAGAGGTGCTAATACCCATCTTATTTTCGTTATTGTCTTTTTTCAGATTTTCCATATCTAAATTCGGGTCAATGTATAATTTCATGATAGTGTTACCGGTTGTTTCATCTGGGCTTAATCTGGTTAACTTTGCTCCTGGGAATTGCAATAAAGGCAGGGAGTTTTGTAAAGTCACCTCGGTACCTTCAATGGTTAATTTTACCAGGCAAAGAGTAGATTTGCATGTTACGTTATCTAATTTTGCTCTACCTTCAAGTGGCCGTTTTTCATAAAAATCATAGGTGATTTTATCTTCTTGCTTGATGGCCCATTCGGGATCACGTTCTTGCTCTTCAAACTGGACATCTGCTGATTTTCTTGTTAATGCTTCGAGATAACCGATGGCTAAAGGTAATTTGTTTTCTGGTATAGAACCTACAATTGAGTAAAGTACATCTTGTAGTTCATTTTCACCCTTGG
>CAZKUH010000026.1:1353-12955 GCA_964555895.1 uncultured Enterobacterales bacterium | reverse complement strand
GATGAGTAATTCCACAGAGAACTGGTGTGCAAATTGACGCGCCCTTATCAAGGCGGGTTGGTGACTCTGCCCCGGTTCAAAAATAACCATGGCTTTCTTCATATTGTCCATATTGGTATTCCTCAAATCTATTGGATGATTATCCAAAGGATAGGCTAAAAGCATAATTTAAATTTAACAGACAACGATTGATACAGATCAAACAGCTGCTTGATTCTACGCAAAACATATACAGATTAAAAAAATAACTCTTACTCTATGAATTAATTGACTATTTTATTCCTAGAAACTATATAATAAGCTCATAGAAGTAATGCTATCGAGTCTTTTATTTCCCACAGGGGCATTGGAGGAATTTTTTACGTTATAACCTACCTTTAATGCTAGGGCATTGGATAGTTGATTAATATAACCGAGATCAAGTATGGAAATGGTTTGATTTGTGCCTGAATCGATACTGAGTTTGGCACTCAACGAAGTGTATTTATTGATAAGATATCGACTTTTGCTGCCAAGGTGAAAAATAGCCTCCTCCTCATTACCACCAGTGTCAAATTCGCTGACTCGATAACCTGGTCCTATCTCAGCTGAGAATTTAAAATCCTTAGTATCATAAAAATTTTTTCCATAACCAAAAGTAACTGCTGACTGATAAGCAAAACCGCTAAACTTGTCAATATAGTGCGTTAAACCGACAAAAAGAAATCGCTCATTTTTTAATTTATAATCAGACTTGGCGGTAAAAAAATAACGTTCAGCGGTTCTTGTGCCATCAGTTTGCGCATTAACGATATTCAGATTAAAATTATGCAGCCATTTCCTGGCGTCATAAGTCACTTTGAATTTCCCTGTTGTAGTAGAATTATTGGTATTGCCGGTTGTTAATACCAATCCAAATTCTGCAGCGCCACTAATTCCTTCTGCTTTTTTGTTTTCTTCAGCTAGCGTGATATTTGCTAAACCAGATAGAAATATCAGACCCAAAACGCGAATAATTATACGCATTTCCATCTCCGTAATGATTGAGTTAATAGACTTAAAACGAATTAAGCAGTGATTGATCATAACCATTACACTAAAAATGTGCAATGTTTCATAGGAACATTTTTATCTTATATTTTTAGGGTTTAAGTTGTATATCTCTGTTCACCAAAAGTAGCTTTTAAACAAGGCAGCCAGCAATGATGCAATTTAATCCTGTCGTTTTCATTTAATAATTTTCTGGCTTCGGCATAACCCGCTCCATGGTGAGAACAAGGCCACTGAAGTTGTAATTTTTCAAGTTCAGCTTTATTGATAGGTAAAATATCTTCAACGTTGAGTAAATTGAGCTGGATATATTGAGCCAGTTTTTTTGCTAAATTATGCAATGTAATTTTATTTTCAAGGGCATACTTTTCTAATTCATTTTGAGTCGCCGGTTTCGGAAATTTATTTTTTAATTCTATGACTTCAAGCGCAACATCTTTTAAATATTGCTTGATTTCAGCAAGAAAACGTTCACCATAACGCGTTATTTTTTCAATAGCAAAACCTTCTATTTTTAGTAACGCCTTATCATCTGCAGGCATGGTTTCACACAGTTCAATGAGAGTTAAATCACTCACCACCTGATAATCCAGAATATCATGTTCTCCGGCTAATTTCTGCCGGCATGCATACAGCATTTTAAATAATTGTTCATTTTCAGTTTTTTCAATAATACGCTGGCTATGGTAATCCTGATCAGTATAAAAATGAAATCTGGAAAATTTAAAATTTTCTTTAAAATTCAAAAACTTCTTACTGTTTACTGTCAACTTAACCAAATCACAGTATTCCCCATGAAGTGTTAACGCGCCCTTGAGTAACAGATGAAAATATACTGCACGCCAATATAATTCTGAATGCTCTTTACCCATGGCATAAACGGCTAATTTCTCATGTCGATTGCTCTCTATGGACTTTATTTTTTTTCCTCTAAGTACTTTTATCAGGTAATCAATACCAAATTTTTGTCCACAGCGAAAAACCGCAGACAGCGCTTGTGCCGCTGCTGTTGAATTTTCTGCCACTCTTCCGGGAAAACCACAATTATCACAGTACAAACAGTCAGAATTTAGCTGCAAGCCAAAGCTGGGCAGTAAATTTTTTCGGCGGCATTGGCTATCAATAACAAACTTCAACAAATCTTGTAATTGTGAACTTTCCCAGGACTTTCGCTGTTCGTCATGCTCACTATTGTTAATCCATTGGCTCAATTGTTGGAAATCTCTCAGTCCAAACAGCATCCAAGCATCGGCAGCCAACCCATCCCTCCCCGCTCGACCGACTTCCTGATAGTAAGACTCCAAATTTTTCGCCAGATCAACATGCGCAACAAAACGAATATCTGGTTTATTGATACCCATGCCAAAAGCGACTGTTGCGACCATTATTTTTAACTGTCCCTTCAAGAAGGCGTCTTGTACCTGCCAGCGTTCATCCGCAGATATTCCAGCATGATAGCAACCTGCAGAAAACTTATTTTGATTCAGATATGAACAGAACTCTTCGGTTTTCTTCCGAGTCTGACAATAGACGATACCGCAATGATTCGCATGGCGAGCATGCAGAAATTTTATTAATTGATCCTTGGCATTTTTCTTCGGCTGAACCCAGTAGTATATATTTTTTCGATCAATTTCATCTTCAAATATTTTGGCGCCGCCAATCGCCAGTGTCTTGACAATTTCATCACGACAATTCTCTCCTGCCGTTGCAGTCAGCGCAACTCTCGGCACCCTGGGGAAATCCTCTGCCAAAAAAGAGAGTTGTTGATATTCTGGACGAAACTGTTCCCCCCAACGCCAAATACAATGCGCTTCATCAATGGCAAATAATGCAATATCGATGCGATGTAATAAAACTTGCATCTGCTCATTGAGTAATTTCTCTGGTGAAAGATAGAGGAAATCCAGCGCCCCCATTAACAATTGAGATTCCAACTCCTCAACTTCCCGCCAGCTTAGAGACGAATGAACACAAACCGCATTTAAACCTAATTGTTCCAGTTCAAATACCTGTTCTTTCATCAAGGCAATCAACGGTGAGACAACAACGGTCACACCCACTCTGACCAGACCGGGCAGTTGATAACATAAAGATTTTCCTGCACCGGTTGCCATAATAACCAACGCATCCTGGCCATCAATAAGATGCTCAATAATCTGTTGCTGAGAACCTTTGAATTTTTTATGACCAAAAGTACGATTTAAAATATCATCAATTTTAATTTTATTCATATCGATAGAACTTTATTTAACCTGAGCTTTGGATAAGAATAACCAAAGAAACATAACTTACTCGCAAATGCCTTTAGAAATCATAGAGTTATATAATTAACCATGATTCCCCATGAGACAGTACCGTTATTTCAATGGGTAGCAAGGCAAAGTTAAACCAATAGTCATTCATTAAAATAGCGGCACTAACTGCTTTTCTTATCCGAAGCTCAGGTTATTTACTAACTAAAAATAGTTGTAAAGGCTATAATTCAGCATATTATACCCGTGCGACTTCAAAATGCAGGATTTCAGCAAGAAGAGAAGCGCGCATATTCAAGGCACAAAAGAGCCTTGTTAGTCATTCTAACGCAAACTTTTATATCGCGGAAGATGTGTGCTTATCTTCTTGCTCTTCGGCATAATTCATTTTCTTGGTTTTAGCCAAAATTCTTGGGAATACATCAGGATTTACAATGCATCAAACAAGTGGACACTGGAAACTTGGCTTATTGTTATCTCTCACCACTGCTTTAATGTGGGGGTTGTTGCCAATTGCCATAAAAGAATTACTTAAGGCCATGGACCCCTGGACCATCACATTTTATCGTTTTATCGGTGCCGCTTTTTTGATGGGTATCTATTTAATCAAAAAAAAGCAAATCCCATCCATTAAAAAATTTACCCGACCCGTTTCAGGATTATTACTTATCGGCATTTTTGGTTTATGTGCTAATTATATCTTTTTCTTGTTTGGGCTTAACCTCACCACGTCCACCACCACTCAAGTGCTCATTCAATTAGCACCGATGTTATTACTATTTGGCGGGTTATATATTTTCAAAGAAACTTTCAGCCGCATTCAATGGCTGGGATTTGCCATTTTTATCGTCGGTTTGATGTTATTCTTCAATGAAAAACTGTCTCTATTGTTTCAAGCTTCCAGTCACTATGCTTTAGGGGTATTTTACATCGTCATTGCATCAATTACCTGGGCAGCTTATGCCCTGGCTCAGAAACAGTTACTGAACCATTTCACTTCAATTACCATTATGTTTATTATTTTAGTGATTGGCAGTGTAGGTTTCTTCCCGGTAGCACAATTGCAACAAATCTATCAGCTGGATGCGTTGGGTATCGGCATGTTAATTTTTTCGAGTTTGAATACCGCTATTGCCTATGGCGCCTTTGCAGAGGCTTTGAATCACTGGGAAGCATCGAGAGTCAGTGCAATATTATCGCTCACCCCCGTTATCACAGTTATCAGCCTCGAATTACTTTCCACTTTTTTTGAGGATTATTTCACCATGGAACCTTTGTCCACTTTGACACTATTCGGTATTCTGGTGGTAGTCTCAGGCTCTATGTTGACAGCATTAGGCAAAAGTTCCAGGTCGCCTGACAAAGGCTTAAATGTGACTGAGCAACCTACAGCGGATCTGTAATTTATGAAAGCGTAAGCTGCATCCCGGCGTATGAGCCCTATCATTGTTGTTTTCGGCAGAATACCCAATGACTTTCGGTACTTAAATTTTCGTCAAAACCATAACCATGACCATCAAATTTTTTCAATACAGCCACATTCTTGATTTTATTTTCAGCCGCAAAGCGTACCATTGCGCCTCGCGCTTTTTTTGCAAAAAAACTAATCACCTTAAATTGTCCACTTTTCCAGTCTTTAAAAACTGGGGTGACAATGGCGCCATTCAGCTTTGTTTTATCGAGAACCTTAAAATATTCATTTGAGGCTAGATTCACCAGCACGGGATTTTTTTGTGTTTCAAGTAAGCCATTGATGCAGTGAGTCAAACTTTCTTTCCAAAATTCATATAAATCCTGATGCTTTGCCACGGCGAATTTCGTTCCCATTTCCAGGCGATAGGGTTGCATTAAATCTAATGGTCGCAAAAGACCATATAAACCGGAGAGTATGCGTAAATGCTGCTGTAAATAATTGATAGCGGTTTTAGACAACGCCGTTGCCTCAATACCTTGATAGACATCTCCACTGAAGGTGAAAAGTGCCGGCTTGGCGTTTTCTGCGGTGAAAGGTTGTTGCCACTGGGTAAAACGAGCCACATTCAACTGAGCCAGTTTATCACTGATCCCCATCATTCGACTCAAATCAGCAGGCGTTAACTTTTTCAACTGCAAAATTAATTGCTCAGTTTGCGCAAGAAACTCAGGACAAGCTAAGCCGCTTATCTTCGATTGTGTCGTCACATCCAGTTTTTTTGCTGGAGAAATAACCATTAACATCAAACTTCACCTTTTCAGCACATTCTATCCATGGAATTGTGCGCAAGTTGGCAGATATAAGCAACCGAAAATATTAATCTGGGTCTATATTTAGAGGTGGATACTGAATTAAACCAAGTGAATGATTCATGAACTCAAAAAAACTAACCGCATTTGACCGCGCCGCCATAAAAGAAATATTTACTAATGCCAGAATGGAATTTGGCGTTATCGAACGACTGTTTGCAACACCAGTAAGCTTTGTTGATGATGAAGGCAAAGTACAGTTTCGCTTCCCTGTCTGGCGTAATAGCGTTTGTAATTACCTGCAAAAGCACTATAGCAAAGCTGAGACATTAGTCTTTATTCAGGAGCTCATGGCCGAATGTATGCTGAAAGGTAATTATCAAATCATTCCAAATTTTCAGTCTGAAGTTAACCAAACAAACATTGAAGAACCTTTCAATCAGCCTCAAAAAGCTACCTACAAAATTCGCCTTTCCGCATAATACTAACTAAATTAACCTCATACTCGGGATAAATTAGTCATCTCAGGCCAACTCGAGAGCTTGCACCATTGGCCAGATATCGGTATTTTGATAGGTAACTTTAACTCGGTTCTACTATTTTTTTCCATACAGACACTAATGCGTCGAATGCCGAGCGTTTTTCAGGAGTACCATAATGAATTTTTCTTCTTTTGCCAGTCCAAGGTTCGTTTTCATTTTGATCATGGTTTCTTTTAGCATTCTCAGCTTAAATAGTGTGGCAAAAAATAATGACACAAATGCTGTCACACAAAAAAACAATCTCTTGCCAATAAAAGCGTTGCTCAATAGAGATATCAATAATCTTATTCGCCAAGGAAAAGAAGTGTCTGTGGATAACACGCTTAATATTCCTGCCTTCCTCTGGATAAAACCAACAAGATTTATCGCGGAGGATGCCTCTGAACTAAACTCAACTGAGCTGGAAACAAAGATAGCCGTTAAATCACGATCCCTTATCTCACAATTAGCGGCCGTTTATAAAATGCGAGCCGCAGCCCTTAGCGCCTTAAAATTGGTGCAACTGCACAATACTGGTCGTGGCGCTATTATTGCTACATTTAAACAATATTTCCAAAATAAAGTCGTCTTTGGTCATAAATTATCCATTGTGTTTAACCAACAACTGCAACCCCTCTCAATTAGCGGCTTTGTCGCCCCCAAGGCACCCCAGCACTACGATTTCCAGGAAGTTACCAACCGTAGCCCAGCCATATTATCAAAAGTGTTTAGCGATTTAACCGGCGAAAAGGTTGCCGTTGAATTCTGGCAAGCCATCACACCAGCAAATCAGCGCTTCAAGCATAAAAAGGCCAATCCTTCAGCCATTAAAACTGTCCAGCAAAAAGTCATAAAATGGCAACTCGCTGATAACACCAACTTAAACAAATTATCCCGATTAAGAAGAAATATTCGTACAAAATCCGGTTGGTATTTAAATACTAACGGTTTCCCTGAAGCCGTATTGGATATTGAAATCGCTGTTTCCAAAAATCAAAATTCTGCATTAAATATGAAGCATTACCTTGTCGCATTGGAATCCCAAGCGATTACCAAAAGAACCAATTTAACCCGCAAAGCGAATAAAACCTATCGCGTGTGGGCTGATTCCAACTTATCGAAACAACCCTTTAATGGCCCTCAGGGTAATAGTTTTTTCCCGCATCCAACCGGGCAAGATGACGATACACTTATCACCATGGTCAATAGCAACCTAGTCACCCTCAATTCAGCCCCCTTTTCCAGAAATGACCCCTGGCTCAGTGCCAATAGCAATATCACATCTGGCAATAACGTCCATGCTTATGTCGATCGAGATTCACCGGATGGTTTTTCTGCACTGACAGCCGATCATTTTGCCACAGAAACCAGTCCAGCAACTTTTGATTATTTATATAATTTTGTCGCTGATCCGAATACCAACAGCAACTTGCAAAATGCCGCCATTGTACAAGCATTTTATGTTGCCAATTATATCCATGACTGGATATATGATGCCGGTTTTAATGAAAGTACGGGCAATGCACAACAAGATAATTATGGCCGTGGCGGTTCCGCCAATGATCCCATGTTGGTCGAAATCCAGGATTTTGCAGATCGAAATAATGCCAATATGGCAACACCCGCTGACGGCGGTAGTCCGGTGATGCAGGTTTTTCTCTGGGACGGCAGTACCCAACATCAAGCTGAAATTTTAGCACCCGCCAATTTAGCTGGCACGCTGATTACCGGTGCGGCTCAATTTGGCCCCAGAGATTTTGATATCACCCAACAACTGGTATTGGTCAAAGATGGTATAACCGATCCTAACGAGCCAGATTCAACGCTTTATGATGCCTGCGAAGTACCTTTTCTTAACGCAGCAGAACTGGCCGGAAAAATAGCAGTTATTGATCGCGGCGTTTGTTTTTTTGTAGAAAAAATTAGTCGCGCTGAAGCGGAAGGCGCCATTGGTGTTATCATCATCAATCAAAAAACCGATGGTGTTGTCACCATGGGTCCGGGCGATAACCCACCGCCGATCAACATCCCGGCGCTGATGGTGTCAAAAGCAGATGGTGCCCCCATCCGAGCCGCGTTGCTGAATGCTGAAATTCTCAACGCCAGATTGATGAGAACGACCGATGTTGATAAAGATGCCGGCTTGGAAAGCAGTTTACTCATACACGAGTGGGGACACTTTCTCAACAACCGTCTGGTGACAATTTCATCAAAACAGTCTCAAGGGATGGATGAAGGTTGGTCTGATTTCCTCGCGCTGCTGGCATTGACGCGAGCGGAAGACGTCGCAAATATTGACGGTGCATTTGCTATCAGTGTCTATTCCACCAACCGAAAAAATGCCGCATACTTTGGCATTCGACGCGCACCTTATTCAACCAACATGAACATTAACGGCTTAACATTTAAACATATTGCCGATGGCGAGCCCTTGCCAACAACCATGCCCGTGGCTTTCGGTAGTGACGGTGCAAAAAATTCCCAGGTTCATGCGACCGGAGAAATTTGGGCCAGTATGCTTTGGGAAGGCTACGTGGGTTTGATTAAAGACAGTCGTCATACATTCAGTCAGGCACAAAGTATCATGAAGGACTATTTGGTGGCCTCTCTCATTGCAACACCCGCAGATCCAAATTTTATAGAAGCCAGAGATGCTTTATTATCCGTGGTTGCGGCACGGGATGCAGCTGATAGCCAGACTTTCCTTGATGGTTTTGCCAAAAGAGGGCTCGGCATTGGCGCAGTAGCACCCCTAAAGACGTCCGATACCAATGCGAACCCCATTGAAAGTTTCGACAATAATAATCCAGCACCACCGCCTCCACCACCTTCAACATCAGGTGGCGGCGGTGGTGCCATTTCCTGGCTACTATTGTTAATAGTTTTCCGCTTAAAACGACAATAACCATTTCAGCTTTTTCTACTACTCAGGCTTCCGTCGATTTATTCTTGCAGAAGCCTGTTTTTCCTTATAAGTGCTGTTCTTTATGATGCTATTTTTCCACCCATCTAAGCAAAAAAAACTATTAATGCGGTTCCCATAATTCGATTTTATTTCCTTCATTGTCCATAATATGAACAAATTTTCCATAGCTGTAAGTCTCAATGCCGTCAAGTATAGTCACTCCGTTCGCCTTGAGCTTGGTTACTAGTTCTTCAATATTCTGAACTTGGTAGTTAATCATAAAAGCTTTTTTAGATGGAGAAAAATATTCGTCTCCGTTTTTAAAAACCTTCCATTGAAGAGCACTTATCTCGTCAGGTCTGTTAACGTTTCTGGACTCAAAACTCGAAGAACCCCACTCGTTAATTTCAACCCCTAAATTTTTGCTGTACCATTTTTGGATTTCTTTAGGATTGTCAGAATAAAAGAAAATTCCACCGATTCCAGTAACCTTTGGAATGGTGTTTTTATCTAGAGATTTCTGCTGTTTTGGTGTGCCTTCTTTTTCCATAGTTCTATCCTTCTTATTTATTGTTGAACAACTTGCGAGAATGAGTGTAGTAAATATTATCAATAATTTGTTCATCATTTTTCACTCCATATTATTTAGACCCACTCATTGCGTTTATTGGTTTTATAAAATCTCAAACGGTGTGTTCCTTAAGCATTTTCATTTTTACTCAGGTTTTGATTGTAGATTGTTAAGATCCTTCAACTTCGCTAGCACTCCGTTCAGAATGCCTGACAGTTGTAAAAAAAGTGGAACACTGTCCTCAAGTTACATATAAAATAATTTAGCAATGGATTTCAATATCGTTTTGGCCCATTCGGTAATTTTATCATAGTGAGGTAGCTCAGACGACTTGACCCATCAAAATCATATAACGTTATGATATTTCATACTATACCCGTGCCACCTGAAAATGCCGGTTTCAGTGGAAATTAAAATGGTTTTACCGGTTTTTTGCTCCCAGCAAAACCGGCATACAATACGTCCAGGTACATAAGGCTAGGCATTGATAGCAGGGTATGGTTATTTATCTCTAGGGACGGAGTGTATGCAGTCGTCATGCTGGGAGCATGACCTGTCCATAGACAAAATCAATAACAACGCATAAAACCATTTTAAACCCATCGAAGAAGCATTTTCAGGTGGCACGGGTATATATTTATAACCCAGTTATATTGATTGACTTTTCTTATCCAGGATTCAGGTTAAATAACAAAATATTAGTGGATTACTTTATGTTAAAATCTGCAAAAATAGCAGAGATATTAATTCGAGAATTATGCCATGGATATAAAACAGGGCTTTACCGACACCATTGGTCAAACACCACTGATAAAACTGGACACTTTAAGCGAGTTAACAGGATGCGCTATTCTGGGTAAGGCAGAATTTCTAAACCCTGGTGGCTCGGTAAAGGACCGCGCCGCGCTTTCTTTAATCCAGCAGGCGGAACGTTCTGGAGAACTTAAAGCGGGTGGCACTGTGGTTGAGGGCACGGCTGGTAATACTGGCATTGGCCTTGCCCATATCTGTAATGCGCGTGGCTACCATTGCCTTATCGTCATCCCGGAAACACAATCCCAAGAAAAATTGGATAATCTGAAGCTACTGGGAGCAGAAGTTAGGGCCGTTCCGGCTGTACCTTATAAAAATCCAGAAAATTATGTCAAACTCGCCGGACGAATAGCCGCCAAGATGGAAAATGCAGTATGGGCGAACCAGTTTGATAATACCGCCAACCGTGATGCTCACTATGAAACTACCGGCCCAGAAATTTGGCAGCAAACTGATGGCCAAATTGATGGTTTTATCTGTTCCACCGGCACCGGTGGCACATTGGCAGGTATTGCCCGTTATCTAAAACAACAAAACCCGGCTATCTCCATTGGCTTGGCCGATCCCCATGGCAGTGCGTTGGCACAATGGGCATTGTCAGGAGAACTAGCGCTGGTTGGCGATGGTTCCATTACCGAAGGCATTGGTAACGGCCGGGTAACCGCAAACCTTGCAGATACACCCATCGATGAAGCCGTGAGTATCGACGATCAAAGTGCGGTGAATATGTTATACCATTTATTGAATCATGAAGGGTTATTACTGGGAGCTTCTTCGGCACTGAATGTGGTTGCAGCAGTTTGGCTGGCATTAAAATTGGGGCCTGGGAATACCATAGTGACAATTTTATGCGACAGTGGTATTCGCTATCAATCCCGTTTATTCAACCCAAAATGGTTACAAAGCAAAGGCTTGGTCATACCCTCAAAAAATCATCACTTTGACTTTAACGACATCCCTAAATAAAACGGTTTCAATCATCTTAATATACCCAAACAAATATGGAAATGCATGTAGCAGACAGTTTGGGTATACTGAACATTACTCATAAGTATAATTTACAAAGGTCGAAACATGTCGTTAAGCGAAACCTTAACCCAACGCTCATCAGTCCGGGCTTTTACCTCCCAGGCAATTCCACAGCAACAGTTAAATGAAATTTTTTCTTTGGCACAACAGGCTATTTCCAACTGTAATGTACAACCTTGGCAAACAATGGTAGTTAGCGGCGAAACGCGTGATAAATTAAAAAAAGCTTTTATGGCAACACTCATGTCGGGAGCAA
>CAZKUH010000026.1:0-1253 GCA_964555895.1 uncultured Enterobacterales bacterium | reverse complement strand
AAGATCCTTCGACTGCACTCAGGATGACCAATAATTTTCACGAAGTCGAGGGTTCTTACGCCAAACATCAAGATCCTTCGACTGCGCTCAAGATGACCAATAATTTTCACGAAGTCGAGGAATCTTACACCAAACATCAAGATATTTCGACAATGCGACCCAAAGCACTCACCCTGTTCGCGGGGCCAGCTTTCAGGACGACAGATGATTATTCAGTCACGTAACCGCTGTGCTCAGGACAAGTAATCTTTCACAGCACGACTATAGGGCTAATGTCTTAGCAAAATCCAACATCCGGTTTAATGGTTTCAATGCCCGTTGTCTGATGGCTTCATCTACTTGTATTTCATGCTGATTTTCATCAAAGGTGTGGGTCAAAGCCGTTAAGGAGTTCATTTTCATCCAGGGGCAGTGAGCACAACTTCTGCAGGTAGCGCCTTCGCCTGCTGTCGGTGCGATGATGAGTTCTTTCTCTGGCACCTGTTGCTGCATTTTATAAAAAATACCTTTATCCGTGGCAACAATTAATTGTTTATTTGGCAGGGATTTCGCGAAGTTGATTAATTGCGAGGTTGAACCGACTGCATCTGCGAGCTTGACGACACTTGCCGGCGATTCAGGATGAACCAGAACTGCCGCATCCGGATAAAAAGCCTTGGCCTGTGCCAATGCTTTTGCATTAAATTCATCGTGAACCACACACTCCCCTTGCCACAACAAAACATCAGCGCCAGTTTGTTGTTTCACATAGTGACCCAGGTGTCTGTCCGGCGCCCAGATTATTTTTTTACCTTCACTATCGAGAAATTCAATCAACTGAACCGCAATAGATGAGGTGACAACATAGTCTGCACGTGCTTTTACAGCGGCTGAAGTATTAGCGTAAACCACTACTACCCGATCTGGATTTGCATCACAAAATGCTGAAAATTCTTTCTCCGGACAACCCAGATCCAAAGAACAGGTCGCGTCAAGAGTGGGCATTAAAATTCTTTTTTCCGGAGAGAGGATTTTGGCAGTCTCACCCATAAATTTTACCCCGGCAACAATCAAAGTGTCAGCCGGGTGTGCGGCGCCAAAACTTGCCATTTTAAGCGAGTCAGCAACGCAACCGCCTGTTTCCTCGGCTAAAGATTGGATCTCCGGATCGGTGTAATAATGTGCGACCAAAACCGCATTATGCTCCAGTAATTTTTGTTTTACCTGCATCCGGCTACTTTGCTTCTCTTCCACAGACAATTCAGCGGGCGGAT
>CAZKUH010000025.1:7216-13176 GCA_964555895.1 uncultured Enterobacterales bacterium | reverse complement strand
TCACGGCCAATCCAAAAGTGTTCAAGGCCATGTTACAGAAAATCAGACCGGTGTTAGATTAATCTTCATCAGAATGCTTGAGTCACTTAAGACGAATTTTTGATGCTCGCTGTTGATTAAAAATCAAATATATTGTCCTGAATTACGACATAACTATAAACACCACAAACGCAACATAAAACAATGTATTTCTGAACGTAGCGAAGCGCAGTTGAAGGATCTTGAGGCTTGGCATAAGATTCTTCGACCATGCTCAGAATGACAAATTAGCTGGACAGGGAAATTGGTTAGACTAGGAATTACAAGGCTTGAAATCCGCCGTAAGTGTCGACTCAATCTATAAAATTATCACCCTTTTTTTTATTCTCTTTTATGCTACGTTGATATTGTTCATAGAACAATTTTTTACCTTCCTGTATTAATAATTTCCTCAGTCTGCAAAGACTTGTCCCGAGTTTCCTGTTTCAGAATATCGAGTAGATCAAGATCATATTCATCAGGTGATTTATACCCACACCACTTCAAAATGCAGGATTTCAGGTAGCACGGGTAAAAAGTAATGTGGAGTGAAGTCTTTTGATTTCCAAATATTTACTGCAATTCGGTCGCAAGTTTCATGGTTCTTTGTGTCATATACCATGAACAACCTGAACTATCACATTTGTATTCCCATGTTTCCTGAATCCGATATCCGCCTTGAGTATAGGTATAAGACACTATATCTCCATCACTTGGAGTAATCGGTCCACCTGGTCCGCCAAGCATATTATATCCACCCGACAGCTTTCTTTCACTATTGAATATAATTTGAATATTTTTTGCATCGGCAGGCAATTGATAGTCTTTTATAAATTCTATTTTATTGATGGTATTTTCAACGAATTGCTTATCTATTTTATTGCTGGTAGTCGCTGCAAACACTCCATTTAAAAATAAAAACATCATTAAGAATAAGTATAACTTTTTAATTTTTGAATCCATAATCTAAATCTCCTTTTAAGACTAATAATAGAACATAATGTTAAAATCAACGCTCCACCATGAAAGCCTACCCCCCCCCCCGCGTGATTGTCAACTCTATTACCCTATAATTTTTATATTAGAAATGCTGGATAAAAAAACCAGTCGGATGAGACTGGTTTTAATTTCAAAAAATCGGCGTTAGATATCTTACATCAGCGCGTCCTGATCGGCACCTTCTTTTTCGATGATGGTTGGCATGAGGTCTTCCTTGGTGACTCCGAGTTTTAATGCGAGCAGACTGGCCACATAGATGGAAGAATATGTACCAATGACTATGCCGATTAGCAATGCGGTTGAGAAACCATGGATCATTTGACCACCCCAGATGAACAAGGCAATTAACACAAAGATAGTGGTGCCGGAAGTTATCAATGTTCTCGATAAGGTTTGGTTCAAAGAAATATTAATAATCTCTCTGGGTGTGCCCTTTCTCATGCGTAAAAAGTTTTCCCGAATACGATCATAAACCACAATAGTATCATTTAGTGAGTAACCGATAACAGCCAGAATGGCGGCCAACACATTCAGATCAAATTCCAATCCAAACAGAGAAAATACGCCTGTGGTTATCAACACGTCATGTGCTAATGCCACCACCGCACCCACGGCAAATTTCCATTCAAAGCGTAGGGCAACATAAAGCATAATAGAAATCAACATTACCACCACCGCCAAAATACCTTGCTCAGCTAGTTCTTCTCCCACTGTCGCACTGACAAATTCAATGCCTCGCATTTCAACTTTCTCGCCATGCGAGCCTAAAACTGTCAGAATTTCATTAGAAATTTCTGATTTTTTCTTACCGCTACCCTGCAATACACCCAAGCGTATGGTGACATCTTTGGACGTACCAAAATATTGAACGACTGCCTGCTGGTGGCCAGCGTCTGCTAATTCTTTTCTTATTTGCTTTAAATTAGCAGTTTTATCGTAACGTACTTCGACTTTGGTACCACCGGTAAAATCCAGACCAAAATTTAACCCGTTAAAAGCTAATTCAGCGATAGAGACCAGAATAAGCAGCAAAGAAAAAATGACAGCAATATTGCCAACTTTGAGAAAATCCAGATTGAGTTTAGAGCTAAATATCTGCATGACGAATTCCTAAATCCATAACTTGTTGAGTTTTCGGCCACCAAACCAGAGGTTGACCAGGGCACGACTACCGACAATTGCGGTAAACATCGAAGTTAATATACCAATTGCCAGCGTCACTGCAAATCCTTTCACCGGACCGGTACCGATGGCAAATAAAATAACCGCAGCAATGAATGTGGTGATATTGGCATCCATAATAGTTGAGAAAGCGCTGTCATAGCCATTATGGATCGCGCGCTGTATACTCGACTTATCCTTGAGCTCTTCCCTGATCCGCTCAAAAATCAGCACATTTGCGTCCACCGCCATTCCCACTGTCAACACTATTCCCGCAATTCCGGGCAAGGTAAGAGTTGCCCCCAACATGGACATAATAGAGACAATTAAAACCAGGTTAATCATTAACGCCAGATCAGCAATGAAACCAAATAACTTATAATATAAAAGCATAAAAGCGAGTACGGCTGCCAAACCAATCTGTACAGACATGACACCTTTAGCGATGTTGTCTTTACCCAATGAAGGGCCAATGGTTCTTTCTTCGACGATAGTAACCGGAGCAGTAAGCGCCCCTGCTCTTAACAAAATGGCTAATGTATGCGCTTCCTGGGCACTATCAATCCCGGTAATACGAAACTTACTACCCAATACCGATTGAATAGTGGCGATATTAATCACTCTGGATATCTTTTTCGGTTTACCTATGGGTTTCATGATGCCATCAACATTTTCATATGCGGTCTTGTACTCGACAAATACAGTAGCCATCGGTTTGCCAATATTCTTTTTAGTCACGGCGGTCATTTTTGAACCACCTTTGGAATCCAGAGAAATACTCACCTGAGGGAAACCACTTTCGTCTACACCGGTACTGGCGTTGGTAATATGATCGCCCGTCACAATAACTTTCTTTTTTAATAATGTCGGTGGATTACCAGGATCACGCCATTCAAAAAGCTGGGAATCAGCTGGCACTTTACCCCGCATCGCAGCTTCTATGTCACCATTTTGTTTCACCAGGCGAAATTCCAGAGAGGCCGTTGCACTTAATATTTTTTTAGCTTGCGCCGAATCCTGAACACCAGGCAGTTGCACCACAATACGATTACCCTCACGATAAACCTGAGGTTCAGAAACGCCTAATTGATTAATACGACTCCGAATGGTGGTCATATTTTGTTTGACCGCATTGGTTTTAATTTCGGCGAGTTTTGTCTCGGAAATTCTTGCCGTCACAATAAAAAATTTGCCTTTCTCTTTGCTACGCGTTTTTAATTCAGCAAATTTATTACTCAGTACATCCAGCGCTCTGGTCCGGTCATTATCCGAACGAAAACTTAACGTCAGCCCATTATTTTTTGCCTGATCGATTCTGTGATAACGAATTTTATCTTCGCGTAAAGTTGATTTGAGGTCATCAACATATTGTTGCTCACGTTTTTCAATAGCGATATCCATATCCACTTCCAGTTTAAAATGGATACCCCCCCTTAAATCAAGACCTAACTTCATTGGCTTGGCATTTATCGCATCCAGCCATGCCGGAGTTGCCGGTGCCAGATTCAGCGCAACGATGTAACCTTCAGTAAAAGTAGCCCGCAAAATATTTTGTGCCGCAAGTTGATCATTGATATCTGCAAAGCGAATCAAAATCTTTTTATCTTCCAGCACTTCAAATTTTTTGTATTTTATCTTCGCCTTTTTGATTGCTTGCTTGGATTTGTAGATAACTTCCTGGGTAATCTCATATTTTCTCTCAGGAGAAATTTGAATGGAAGGATCTTCACCATAAATATTGGGCAGAGAATAAATGACCCCAATAATCAATGCTACCACTACCATCAGGTATTTCCATAGTGGGTAAGTATTCATTGGGCGCTTTTTGGGTTCGCTAAAGAACATGATGAGTCCTGTTATTATTCAAGAAAAAACACTTAAAATGATTAATTATTTTAACCACTCAGCGTGTATTTATAAAAATTATTTTACCATTTATTATTTTAACGACTTAATAGTACCTTTGGGTAAAGTACTGGCAATCATACCGCGTTGCACCATCACTTCGGTGTTCTCAGCGACTTTGATCATTAACAGATTGTCATCCAACTTGGTTATTTTACCGATCAAACCACCATTAGTTACAACTTCATCACCTTTTTCCACACTGGAGATCATGGTTTTATGTTCTTTTTGACGTTTACTTTGGGGTCGAATCAGTAAAAAATAAAAGACCAGTCCAAATATCGCCAGCATGATAAGACTACCAAAACCGCTTTCCGTTTGTGCCGGACCGGCAGCTGCCATCGCATCGCTAATAAACATGTGTAACCCCTTAGTAATAAAGTAATTTTATAATAGTGAATAAAGCAAAAATTCAAAAAAAAGATGATTTCTGCGCACAATGAATCCCTTCATTGGGTCAAAACGGGCTTTTTCAAGCCCTGTTTTTCATAGAAAATCGTTACAAACTGTTCCAACTTACCTTTTTCAATGGCAACTCTCAAACCAGCCATTAAAGTCTGATAATATTGAAGGTTGGCTATTGTAGCTAATCTGGCGCCAAGAATCTCATTACATTTGATCAAATGATGCAAATAAGCACGAGAATAATTTTTACAGGTATAGCACGAACATTCCGGATCAAGTGCATTGATGTCATCTTTATATTGGGCATTTTTAATGCGTATCACACCTTCCGAGGTAAAAATATGACCGTTTCTAGCATTGCGGGTGGGCATCACACAATCAAACATATCCACTCCTCGCCTCACTGCTTCCACCAAATCTTCCGGTTTTCCCACTCCCATCAGATAACGCGGTCTGTCTGTCGGCATAAACGGCACAATATCTTCCAGCACCTGCATCATTTCTGCTTTCGGTTCCCCAACAGATAATCCGCCGATGGCATAGCCATCAAAGCCAATATCCGTTAAACCCTGTAAAGATTGTCGGCGCAGATCCGCATACATACCGCCTTGAACAATACCAAATAAAGCTGCCTGGCTATCACCATGTGCCGCTTTAGAACGTACCGCCCAACGCAGGGATAATTCCATTGAAGTTTTTGCCACTGCGTGAGAAGCTGGGAAAGGCGTACATTCATCAAATATCATCACGATATCTGAGCCTAATGCTTTTTGCACGGCCATGGATTTTTCTGGATCCAGAAAAATTTTATCACCGTCTTTTGGAGAGCGAAAGGTAACGCCTTCTTCGGTTATCTTTCTTAACTGACCCAGGCTAAATACCTGGAAACCTCCTGAGTCAGTGAGAATTGGCTTCTCCCAATGCATAAAATCATGTAAATCACCATGTTTTTGGATAATATCCGTACCCGGACGAATCATCAGATGAAAAGTATTTCCCAAGATAATTTCAGCACCCGTTTCAAGCAATTCCTCAGGTGTCATCGCTTTTACCGTACCATATGTCCCCACCGGCATGAATGCAGGCGTTTCAATAGTGCCACGGTCAAAAACAATCTGCCCTCGGCGAGCAATGCCATCCGTCTTTTGTAATTCAAACTTCATTATATACTCTGGTATTTTAGTAAAACGTATTCAACTACACTATCGCTTCGTTCTGGACATTCCGAAAAAACCATGTCATTCCAATAAAACCATGTCATTCCGTGCGAAGTCGAAGGATCTTACGCCAACCATCAAGAGCCTTCGACTGCGCTCAGGATGACCCATAATTTATGCCTTCTCGATAAAACCTTGTCATTCCAAAAAAACATGTCATTCCGAGCGAAGTCGAGGGATCTTACGCCTAGCATCAAGATCCTTCGACTGCGCTCAGGATGACCCATAATTTATGCCTTCTCGATAAAACCTTGT
>CAZKUH010000025.1:0-7116 GCA_964555895.1 uncultured Enterobacterales bacterium | reverse complement strand
CTTCGACTGCGCTCAGGATGACCCATAATTTATGCCTTCTCGATAAAACCTTGTCCGAAAAAACCATGTCATTCCAATAAAAACATGTCATTCCGAGCGAAGTCGAGGGATCTTACGCCAACCATCAAGATCCTTTGACTGCATTCAGCATGACCTATAATTTTTCAGTCCCATTCGTATCGCTCGGGACACATAATCTTTCAATACATCTCCGCTATGTTCAGGATTAATATTCCAGGAAAACCGCTATGAAATAAACATGGCATCACCGTAACTAAAAAAACGATATTGCGCTCTAATTGCCTGTTCATAGGCATTTAACACCGACTCTTTGCCGGCTAAAGCTGAAACCAACATGATCAGTGTGGATTCCGGCAGATGAAAATTTGTCAATAATCCATCAATGACTTTAAATTCATAACCGGGGTAAATAAATATCTCAGTGTCGCCCTGAAAGGGCCGAAGTTCACCATCTCGAGATGCTGTTTCCAGGCAACGAACACTGGTAGTCCCTACCGCAATCACTTTCCCACCATGAGATTTAGTGGCGGCGATTTTATCACAGACTTGTTGAGAAACCTGCAAATACTCTGCATGCATTTTATGCCGCCGAATATTATCCACTCGCACAGGTTGAAATGTGCCTGCCCCGACATGCAAAGTAACATGTGCAAATTCAACACCTTTTGCCTGCAAGCTACATAATAAAGCTTCATCGAAATGCAGGCCCGCAGTGGGTGCGGCTACCGCACCTTTGTTTTTTGCGTAAACTGTTTGATATCGTTCACGATCCAGCGTTTCATCATCCCTATCGATATAGGGTGGCAACGGTATATGTCCTTGCTGTTCAAGCAGTTCTGTTAATGATCCTTCGCCCACAGATTTAAGTTCAAAAAGATCCTGCTTTTTCTCTACCACGCAAAGCCGGTAACCACGGTCAAAAAAAATAACTAACCCCGGCCTGACGCGATTACTGATCCTCACATGTGCCAGGCAGTGTTGATTATCAAGCAATCGCTCAACCATAACCTCCACTTTTCCACCACTCTCTCTCTGACCAAAAAGCCTGGCGGGAATAACTCGGGTATCGTTAAAAACCAACAAATCACCTTTATTTAATAACGCAATGACATCAGCATAATGTTTGTGTTTGATTGCCCCATTCTTCTTATCCAGACACAACAATCGACTGGCGCTGCGTTTTGCCAATGGATAACGGGCTATCAACTCGTCGGGTAAGGAATAACTAAAATCGGAACGTTGCATGTTGCCAGATAAAACAGATGCTATAAAAAGGGGCGTCATTGTTTCTAAAAACAACCAGAAAAGCAAATATTTCAGCTTTTAAACAGCTTCCAAAGCTCAAAAAGTCTAGTGGGACTTAAAATGTCCTTGGTAAAAAACTAGGATTTCTTTGTGCACCAGTTGAGTTTTCTATAATTGACAAAAAACCCGCAAATATTTGCGGGTTTTTTTGAACCGGGAAAAGACACCTATTAGCGGCTTTCCTTGTCGCGTTGAGGTGACTATTTTACAGCGTCTACTTTACTCATATCACCGGCCTTGATAATTGAAAAATCTTCCAATCTGATATATTTATTCATCACTTTCTTGACATCATCAGCCGTTAGATTGTTCATGGCAGCTTCATATTTCTTGTTCCACTGCATCGAGCGGCCAAGATCCAGGTTGCTCACCAGCTTGCCCGCCAGCTCATTGTCCTGAGACCGACTCACTTTTTTGCCTTGAAGCAGACCTGTTTTAGCACTGGCGATTTCTTCATCGGTAAAACCATCTTTTAACATTCGCGTCAATTCTTCTTTGAACCCTTGCTCTACTTTAGCCAAGTTTTGAGGAGCACTGATAGCATAAGCACCCATGGTTGTACGAGACTCATAGGCACTTTGACCAATGAAAGAACCCGCACCATAACTTAAACCATCTTTTTGACGAAGCCGTGTGGCGAGTCGACTATTTAAAAAACCACCACCGAAAATGTAGTTACCTAACTCAATGGCTGCAGCATCTTTATCATTATCACCAATAGCTAAGGCATTGACCGCGATGAAAACTGCGTTTTCTTTATCGGGTGTATCAAAGTTTTGGTCTTTGACGGTTAATTTCTTATAAGGTGCAGGCACACGGCTATAGGAAACTTTAGCAGTCCACTTACCAAATTGTTTTTCCAACGCAGTGGACAGTGCCGCTTCATTAAAATCGCCTACCACCGAGATTAGCATATGGGTAGCTCCGTAAAAACGTTGATAAAATTTCTTCACATCCCGCAATTTTAACTTGTGTAAATTGTCTATTGCCTCATCAATAGTCGCCACGTATCGAGGATGACCTTTAGCATAAGGATTTTGCCGGCGGTTATATTCGGTAAAAGCCAACACTTGCGGATTTTGTTTGTTTGCTTCCAAATCCACCTTACGTGTGCTTTTGTATTGCTCAAATTCCTTTTTATCAAAAGCGGGTTGCTGTAAAATTTCTGACACCAAGCGAATCACCGGGATCAGGTTATCTCTGGTTGTGGTTACAAATACTGTCGCGCCCCTGGCTGTGCCACCAATACGAACATTGGCTTTGAGTTTATCGAACGCTTCTTGTACCTGTTCACGGTTTAAGTTTTTCGTGCCTCGAATTAACATGGCACCAACAGCTGCTCCCGCCGTTGAGTGTCCAGTTAAACTTTTCTCATTGCCTAAATCAATAGCAAAAGAAGCAACAACGGATTTTCCTCTGGTCTTTTTGCTCAAGAGTGCAATTTTCACCCCATTACTTAATGTTGTGCTCTGTGTCCTTGAATCAATATTATCAAAAGAAGGTTCAAAAGCCTCACCCAGTTCAATTTTTGCCTTGCCTTTGTAGCCTTTGAGCATATCGACCACACTGGCAACAGCAGGAATTTTAACGCGTTCAGGTTTTGCAGTCGGTATAAAACGGCCGATGGTTCTATTGTTTTGTGTCAAATAAGTGTCCATTACCCGTTGTACGTCTGCCGTTTTCACCTTTTCAAGCCTATCGCGGTTAAGAAAATATAAACGCCAGTCACCCATTCCCAACCACTCGCTCAAATTGAGTGCGATGCGCTCAGACGAATTAAACGACAACTCAATATTTTTTAAAATTTTACGTTTCGCCTTTTCAACTTCCTCATCACTAATCTTCTTTTTGCCAGAGCCTTCAATCACTTTCAACATGGCAACTTTAGTTTTCTCCAGATCGAACGATTTATCTACTTGAGCCGCAAAAATTGCCAGCCCTGGTTCTTTCCACTGAAAATTAAAACCAAAGGTTCTACTGGCTAATTTTCCTTCGACCAGCGCTTTGTGCAAACGTCCAGTAGGGGTATCAGACAATATCTTGGACATGATTTCGATAGCGGCGTAGTCTGGATCAGAACCCGCAGGAATGTGATACATGACGCCCAATAACTGCATGTCACCCACACGTCTTACCGTAACCGCTCTTTCGCCATCCTGTGCCGGCTCAGCGGTGTACAAAGGTGCTATTACTCGTTTCGGTTTTTTGATCCCTGCAAAATATTTTTTGATACGCTTGAGCATGTCTTTTTTCTGAAACTTGCCGGCAACAATTAAAGTGGCATTATCTGGCTGATAATATTTTTTATAGAATGCCTGCAGACGATCGATAGGCACATTTTCCAGATCGGATTTTACACCAATGGTCGATTTCCCATAATTGTGCCACGCATAGGCCACTGCCATCATGCGTTTAAGGGTGACATTAAAAGGACTATTCTCACCGCGTTCATACTCATTTCTAACCACGGTCATTTCGCTATCGAGGTCTTTTTTTGAAATAAAAGAATCCACCATGCGAGAAGCCTCCATGTCTAACGCCCAATTAATATTTTCATCAGTTGCGGCAAAGGTTTCAAAGTAGTTAGTTCTATCCGTCCAGGTAGAACCATTCGGTCGAGCACCATGAGAACTCAGTTCTTTGGGGATGTCTTTATGGGTTGGCGTACCTTTAAAAACCAAATGTTCCAACAGGTGAGCCATGCCGGTTTCACCATAATTCTCATTTTTAGAACCCACACGATAAGTGACATTCACCGTGACCGTCTCTTTAGTTTGGTCAGGAAATAACAACACCTGCAAGCCATTATTTAATCTGTATTCACTAATACCTTCAACTTCGGTGATCTTTTTTATACCGCGTTTGGCCGCTGCGTTGGTTGAGACAAAACCTGCAATAAATAAAAAAGCCAGTGAGGAAACCACCAGTCTTCGCATGATTAAACTTATATTGTTGTCATTTAACGACATCCATTTTCTCCCTAAATAATCAAAAAAATTAATAAACATCCTAGATTGTAGGGTAAGCTCGGTCACCAGTCTATGTAAAAAATACCATTTTAATGGGCTCAAACACGCAGAAAAATAGCTGGATTATATAAAAAAGCATATTAAATGAGCATAAACTATCGGCTCAGATCGTTAGCACAAACCAACAATCTTTTTACCTGTCAAATGGTCATAAATTATTTGATCAGTTAAAGCGATGGGATGTAGAACAGACGGATAGCTATCTTGAAGTCATCATCCAGTATTTTTATTGAATAGCCCATTGATTCAGGTAAACTAGGGGAAATCAGCCCTAAAAAAACATCAGGTTATCTCATGTTAAAAATGAAACTGTCCCTTGTTATTACTTCTATTACACTCATTTTAATACTTTCAGGTTGTTCTCAAGAAACCAATATTAAAGCTGAAACATCTCCGAACTCAGCCACTTCGTCATTAGACAATTTAGCTTCAAATACAGAAAAATCAACACCATCAAAAAACCTGGGTATCAAGCTCTCTTCTATAGATAAAACCGTGAAACCCGGTGATGATTTTTACACCTACGCTAACGGCAACTGGATGAAGAACACGACCATTCCGGCTGATCGTTCAAGCACTGGTTCATTCCTTGTCGCTTTTGAAGAGACCGAGCGGAATAATACTCAACTTATCGAATCACTATTAAAATCACCGCAACCTAAAAATAGTGACAATGCCCGGATCGTTAATTTCTACAAGGCTTATCTGGATACCGTGGCCATAGACGCTGCGGGAATGTCTCCACTTAAAAAGACCATGGATGCTTATGCTGCTATTTCAGATAAAGCATCACTTTCTACCACCTTGGGTGCAAACATACGCGCTGATGTCGATCCGTTAAATGTCACCGATTTCCGTACAGAGAATCTTTTCGGTGTCTTTGTCACCCAGGGATTAGCCACGCCGGGTGAAGTGCTGCCCTATATATTGCAGGGTGGTTTAGGATTGCCCGAGCGGGAATATTATTTTTCAACCGATCCCAAAATGGTCAAAATTCGTACTGCCTATCGATCCTACATTAAAAATTTACTCCATAAAGCGGGCATACAGGATGCCGACGCTAAAGCCCTTCGCATTTTTGCTCTTGAAACAAAAATAGCCAAAGCCCATGCAACCCGAGCTGAAAGTGAAGATTTTGCCAAATCTGCAACGGTCTGGTCTCGGCAGGATTTTGCGCAAAAAGCGCCAGGGATTAATTGGAATTTATTTTTTAATGCCGCGCAACTGGGTAAGCAAAAACGTTTTGCGGCCTATCATGCGGGTGCCATTACCCGACTTTCATCTTTAGTACAAACAGAGCCCCTCGAAGCCTGGAAAGACTGGTTGATTTTCCACCAAATTAACGCCCACGCCAGTGTTTTACCGTCCAACATAGACCAAGCCCATTTTGCTTTTTATGGCACTATTTTATCTGGTACACAGCAACAAAGAAGCCGCAAAAAACGCGCATTAGCAGCACTTAATACCTATCTAAGTGATGCTGTAGGAAAGGCTTACGTGAACCGATATTTCCCGGAATCAGCTAAAACCGAAGTCTCCAATATGGTGGCGCAAATCGTAAAGGCATTTGAACACCGTGTTGAAAAAATTGACTGGATGGCTGCATCAACCAAAAAGGAAGCCCTCGCAAAGGTTGCATCGCTTAAAGTTGGCGTCGGTTATCCTGATACCTGGCGTGACTATAGCCATTACAAAGTTGATGCTAATCACGCTTATGCCAATGTTATTGCGGGTGAAAAAGCCGAATATACCCATCAACTGGCTAAAATTGGTCGTCCTATGGATAAGGGTGAATGGTGGATGTCACCACAGGTGGTTAATGCGGTCAATTTACCGGTTCAAAATGCATTGAATTTCCCGGCCGGAATTCTTCAGCCCCCCTTCTTTAATGCCAAAGCCGATCCTGCCTACAATTACGCGTCCATCGGTGCGGTCATAGGCCATGAGATCAGTCACAGTTTCGACAACAATGGTGCTGCTTTTGATGCTTCCGGTGCCATGCGAAACTGGTGGACTAAAGAAGATTTTGCTCGCTTCGCCAAGCAAGGCAAGGCGCTGGCCGATCAATACGATAGTTATTTCCCCTATCCTGATCTGCACGTTAACGGTAAATTAACACTCGGTGAAAATATTGCCGACGTTGCCGGCCTTACCGCTGCTTATGATGCCTACCATGCCTCCCTTAATGGAAAACCAGCGCCGGTTATTGATGGCTTAACAGGAGACCAACGTTTTTTCATCAGCTTTGCCCAAACCTGGGCATCAAAATTACGTGAACAGGCCATGCGCGCAAGGATCGCCACCAACGGCCACGCGCCTGGTCAATATCGTGCACTCACCGTCAGAAACATTGATGCTTGGTACAAAGCATTCAAGGTAAAACCTGGCGATAAACTCTACCTGAAACCCGCAAAACGCGTTAAAATCTGGTAACTTAATCAATTCAATGGTATCAAAACACGTTCATTTTATGATGCCATTGAACTCATTTTTAAAACATGACAAGACAAAACAGGGCATTCTCGGATGATTTCCATTGAGTATCTCGCGAGTTGATGCGCAGAGCCAAAAGGACACTTTTCATACTTTAGAAATAAAACACCACCCATCTTCAAATTGAGTTAACCTATATCAACTCTTTTTCATCAAACCTTTTCTTGGAGATGTTCTCATGAGCACCTATACAGCGATAAACCTAATTGCTCGACCTGATACAAACGGCATTTCTGCTGATCTATTCGAGGTTGTTAGCAAACCCATG
>CAZKUH010000024.1:0-13227 GCA_964555895.1 uncultured Enterobacterales bacterium | reverse complement strand
CCTTCAGCTTATCTCTTTTTAAAAATAAAAGAGACTGCTCCTTTATATGACGAAGAAGCAAACTCGGAATGACGAAGATGCAAACTCGGAATGACAACTAGGGTATGGTTGGGACAAAGGGGGCAAGCTCTAGATGACAACTAGGATATGGTTGGGACAAGGGGTGCAAGCTCTAGATGACATACAATTTCTCCTTAAGTACCTACTTAGAAGCGCTTGATAGTAAGTAAGGAAGAACTAACTCGACAGTTGGGATTGTTCTAAAATTCTACCCGCTTGCTGCCAAGTTTTTTATACATTCGCTTTTAACCATTCAATCAAAGGTTTGAGTGCAGCGGCTTGTTTTAAAGCTTTATACTTAAAATCTTCAGCAATAACTTCTTCAATATTCAGTTCCGGCATTCCCACATAGAGGCCAGTATATTTCAGCCATTCGGCGCGAGGGTGCTGCGGGTCAAACCCTCTGGGTACCCGTTTGTAATGCAACCCGCCGACCATTTCGATACCTGCCTTTTTTATTTTCTTCATCACCTGAATAAATTGCTCACCACTGGTCGGGAGCAGGATGCTTTGGCGAAAGTTATCTATTTGGCTTTTACTCATCCAGTATTGACCTGCATAAATATTTACCCCTTCAATTCCAAGATGAAGATAGATGGCAGGGCTTTGTTTTTTATTGCCATCTCCGGTCCAGAAAACAAAACCCAGATTGGTTTTGTAGGGCGATTTATCTTTGGAAAATCTGACGTCCCTATAAATTCTGAACATGGAGCCTGAGCCATTTCTGGATGTGTCATAACGGATATCTGGGTACTTTGTACTGAGGGCTTCGCCAAATTCTTCTACAAATTTTAATGCCGGCTGCATTACCTGTATTTCAAATGTGCTTTTATTTTCAGCAAACCACTGACGATTATTATTTTTTTCCAGTTTTTTTAAAAATTGAAAAGTCTGTTTTGGGATATTAATTTGCTGCATAATTTATTGCTCAGATTATTTTTTAGTTAATTGCTTCCAGGCGATCAACCCGTTGAAATCCTCTGGGTAACTTAGCGCCACGTCTTCCTCTTTCTCCAAAGTAATGTTCCAGATCGGCACCTTTTAAATTCAAATGTCTTTTTCCGGAATGTATGGTAAGTGTTTGTGCAGCATTTAAAACGGCCAAATCAATAATATATTCCTCTCTATTTTTTACCCGTAGCGCGGGAATACTGATTATTTTATTGCCTTTTCCTTTAACCAGGATAGGCAAATCTCTTATCGGAAAGATGAGTAATCTTCCTTCGGTTGTGACGGCTGCAATTTTATCCTGTTCGTACTCAAGCACTTCTTTTGCCTGGATTACTTTGGCACCAGAAGGGATCGAAATCAATGCTTTACCATTTTTATTACGGGTAAAAAGATCGCCTAATTTACATACAAAACCATAACCACCATCGGTTGACAGCAATAATAATTTATCGTCTGTGCCCATTAAGGCACCCACAAAATGGGAACCAGCCAAGGGATTTAAACGTCCAGATAATGGTTCGCCATGTCCTCTGGCAGAGGGAAGAGTATGGCTTGCCAATGAAAAGCTTCTGCCGCTGGAATCGAGCAGATTAACGTATTGATTGGTTCTTCCCTGCGTTGTCATGAGCAAGGCATCACCTGCTTTATAGGTCAATTTATCTGCATCAATATCATGGCCTTTTGCTGCACGGATCCAGCCTTTTTCCGAAAGAATAACGGTTACCGCTTCACTGGGTACCAGATCGGTTTCACTCATGGCTTTGGCTTCACCTCTTACCACAATCGGTGAGCGCCGTTTGTCAGCATATTTTTGTGCGTCGGCTTTTATTTCGTTTTTTACTAATGTTTTTAATCTGTTTTCAGAACCGAGTAGCTGTTGTATATGATCGCGTTCTTCGATGAGTTCTTTTTGCTCCGCACGGATTCTCATTTCTTCAAGTTTGGCCAAATTTCTTAATTTTAAATTTAAGATGGCTTCTGCCTGGCGATCGCTGATGGAAAAAGCCTGTATTAAAACTGGCTTTGGATCGTCTTCACTACGGATGATGCGGATCACTTCGTCAATATTTAAAAAAGCAATTAATAAACCATCCAGAACATGCAATCTTTCTAAAATATTATCGAGGCGGTGTTGCAATCTGCGACGCACTGTATCAAAACGATAACTTAACCATTCTTTTAATAAAATGCGTAAATTTTTAACTCCCGGCAAACCATTAATGCCAATCATGTTCATATTGACCCGATAGCTTTTTTCCAGATCGGTGGTGGCAAATAAATGTACCATCAAATTTTCTGCATCAATGCGGTTAGAACGGGGAATAATCACTATACGAGTGGGGTTTTCATGATCAGACTCATCTCTGAGATCGCTGACCATAGGCAATTTTTTAGCCTGCATTTGCGCGGCTATTTGCTCTAAAACTTTTGCTCCGGACACCTGATAAGGTAGATCGGTAATGACAATTTCGCTTTCTTCTTTTTCCCAAACAGCCCGTTGCCTGATACTGCCTTTACCGCTTTCATAGAGTTTTTTTAGATCGGCTGCCGGGGTAATAATTTCAGCTCGAGTTGGAAAATCTGGCCCCGGTATCCATGCCATCAAATCTTCGACGGTTGCTTTAGGATGTTCAATTAAATGGATACAAGCAGCGGCCACTTCCTGTAAATTATGTGGTGGAATATCCGTCGCCATACCAACGGCTATGCCTGTTGAACCATTCAGCAATACATTGGGCAACCTAGCCGGTAACAGCACCGGTTCTTTCAAAGTGCCATCAAAATTCGGTTGCCAGTCGGTCGCACCTAAACCCAGTTCGGCTAAAAGCACACTGGCATAAGGTGATAATTTGGCTTCGGTATAACGCATGGCCGCAAAAGATTTAGGATCATCCGGGGCACCCCAGTTTCCTTGTCCGACAATCAATGGGTAGCGATAAGAAAACGGCTGCGCCATTAATACCATCGCTTCATAGCAGGCGGAATCGCCATGCGGGTGGAATTTGCCCAATACATCGCCCACTGTTCTGGCAGATTTTTTGGGTTTGGATGCGGCACTTAAACCGAGTTCGGACATGGCATATAAAATCCGCCGTTGCACCGGCTTTAGTCCATCGCCCACATGCGGTAAGGCCCGATCCATAATGACGTACATGGCGTAGTTGAGGTACGCTTGTTCGGTAAAATCAGCCAACGAACGTTGTTCTGAATATTCGAAAGGTGCTAAAGTTTCATCAGCCATAATTTAAGCTCTTGCCTCTGCTTTTGCCGCGACCACTTCCGCCATATTACCTTTGGTTTCAAGCCAGTGTTTTCTGTCTGCTGCCCGTTTTTTTGCTAATAACATATCCATCATTTCATGGGTTTGTTCTTCGGAATCAATAATCAATTGCACCAACCGCCGGGTATCCCTCGCCATGGTGGTCTCTCTTAATTGTAGGGGGTTCATCTCGCCCAGCCCCTTGAAGCGCTGGATGTTTATTTTACCTTTGCGTTTTTCTGCAGCGATTTGGTCCAAAATACCATCACGTTCATCGTTATCAAGGGCGTAATAAACCGCCTTACCCACATCAATACGATACAGCGGCGGCATGGCCACAAAAACATGTCCGGCTTTTACCAATGCATTGAAATGCTTTACAAACAAAGCGCAGAGCAAGGTGGCGATGTGAAGCCCATCTGAATCTGCATCCGCCAGAATACAGACCTTTCCGTAACGTAAATTTTGCAGATTATCGGAATCCGGGTCAATGCCCAGTGCCACAGAAATATCATGCACTTCCTGGCTTGCTAACACTTGCTGACTATCTACTTCCCAGGTATTTAAAATTTTACCTCGAAGCGGCATGATGGCCTGAAATTCTTTGTCCCGAGCCTGCTTTGCTGATCCTCCTGCGGAATCCCCCTCTACCAGAAATAATTCTGAGGCCAAAGGATCCTGTCCCACACAATCGGCAAGTTTTCCTGGTAAAGCCGGGCCTGAGGTGATTCTTTTTCGTGCCACTTTTTTCGCCGAACGTAAACGTTTTTGCGCATTGGCAATCATTTGCTCGGCAAGCAGATCACCCATATCCGAATGTTCATTCAGCCACAAGCTAAAGGCATCTTTAATCACACCCGATACAAAACTGGCACATTTTCTGGAAGATAGTCGCTCTTTGGTTTGTCCGGAAAATTGTGGTTCCTTTAATTTAACCGAGAAGACATAGGCGATACCATCCCAGACATCGTCCCCACTGAGCTTGACACCCCGAGGTAATAAATTCCTAAATTCACAATATTCTCTAACGGCTTCCAGTAAACCGGTTCTTAAACCATTAACGTGCGTACCGCCAAGGGGAGTCGGGATCAAATTGACATAACTTTCGGCAACACTGTCTCCGCCGTTGGGTAACCAGCTCAGAGACCACTCCACCATTTCACCATTGCCTTCGCTCTCTCCGGTAAAAGGCGATTCTGGCAATAATACATTGCCGTCAGTTTCCGCCAGTAAATAGGCTCGTAAACCATCTTCGAAAAACCAATCCGTCGTTTGCTGATTAATATTATCAATAAATTTAATCTTGAGACCGGGGGATAAGACGGCTTTTGCTCTTAACAAATGTTTGAGTCGTGAGACACTAAATTTGCTGGAATCAAAAAAAGATTTGTCCGGCCAAAAACGGACATTGGTACCAGTGTTTCTCTGCCCAACCGTGCCGATAATTTCGAGATCAGAAGCTTTTTCAGCATTCACAAAAGTCATTTTATATTCTTTACCCGCACGCTTGACCCGCACTTCAACACGTTCTGAAAGTGCATTAACCACGCTGATCCCTACGCCATGCAAACCGCCACTAAAGGTATAATTTTTGTCTGAAAATTTTCCGCCTGCGTGCAACTTGGTCATAATTACTTCAACACCGGGTATCCCTTGCTCGGCGTGGATGTCCACCGGCATACCGCGTCCATCGTCATTTACTTCCAAAGACTGATCATCGTGCAAAATAACGATAATGTTTCTGGCATAACCTGCAAGTGCCTCATCGACACTATTATCTATTACCTCCTGTGCCAGGTGATTTGGACGCGTGGTATCGGTGTACATTCCAGGTCTTTTTCTGACCGGTTCGAGTCCAGTGAGGACTTCAATAGCATCGGCTGTGTAATTGCTCATAGGTGATAGGATTTATGTTTCATGTTGTAATTGAATGAATTTTCTATTCTCTCGGAAAAAAAGCAGTGCTGCAATATTCAAGCTTATCATAACTGACTGAAGAATAAGAAAGGAATAAAAAAATAGTTAATATCCCCGAATGGAGTAGTCAATAGTAAATTCTAAAGGTTTGATTTGAATCACCTCCGATTCAATATTACCGTCTGCAAACAATTGTAATCGGCGATATCCTGGATGTTGTAATCCCGCTTCAAAATCTTCTGAGCCAGGCTGAAACTGTACACAGGTGGATGGTGTTGAATACAGCTTCACTGCGCCAATGTGTTGTTCAAATGTTTGATGTACATGCCCCCAAAGTACCCCTCTAACCTGGGGGTGCCTCGCCATCACCGCAAAAAATTCCGCACTATTTTTCAAACCGAGGCCATCGAGCCATTTACTGCCGACATTCAGTGGTTGGTGATGAAGGGCGATCAATGCGTAGTGATCGGTTTTATCGCTCAGTGCGGCGTGGAGAAAATCCAGTTGTTCACTGGAAAGCTGACCATGGACTTTACCAGCAACTTTTGTATCGAGTAAGATTATTTGCCAGTTTTGAATGAGGATACGTTTTTGTGAAAACACAAATTTATTGATCATACTCTGTGACATCACCATTGGATTATCATGATTGCCAGGCAACCAGAATGTTGGAGTATTTAATGTCGAGAGTGCACTGGAGAGTCTTCGGTAAGCATCTGCGCTGCCGTCTTGCGCTAAATCTCCGGTAGCCAGCAGTAAATCGGCGAGCGGGGTGTCGGCAATATGCGCTAAAATAGTTTGAAAACTTTTATAGGTATCCAAACCTAACAACTTACCCGAGTTTTCTTTAAACAAATGGGTATCCGTTAATTGAATAACATTAACCGGAGAGACATTATTGGGCGTCGCCGGGGTTAATTGATAAGTGGCGTTTTCCAAATGTAAGCTCAACGACTTTTCACCTTATCCATCAAATTGCACACATTTAGTTTCTGAGAATTTTCTTCGTTTGTTGCTTTTTTATAACAGTTTAGGAGCCATTCACCCAAATGTTCATTTAATCGATACTTTTCATCCGGGTGATGCATGGCCGCATTTGGATAAGGATAACGAGAAGATAATTGCCGGCCTTTTTCGTCCGCTAAAACTTCTGCAATGGATGCATCATGATATAATCGTATGATCCAATTAGTTTCTTCACTCACCGGATCATTTTTTATCGATGAGACCTGCATCCTGATGGTCATGGTATACGCCGTTTGTTGCAGAAAATAAAAAGTCACGCTTTGTCCTAATGTAGTCGTTAACTGTTGTTCTTTCCAGCTATCAGTGGGCAAAATATGACATAACAACAAATAATTTGCTTCACAATGTGACTGCATTCCGGCCAGATCGTGAAATGGTCGTATAATTTTTCGGTTTTTGTGCTTCATCCAAAAAGAGTACACACCACATGCCTCAAGGTCAATTGTTGCGCACATAAACTCGCTAACAAATTTGTTGCCGGCTATTTTTCATTTGTATAATACCCATAATCTAGTGCTCTTCCCATTGCGCCCGTAATTGTTGGTGATGTAGGGCAAGCCATTGCAAACAGATAATGGTGGCAGCATTATCAACGCGACTACAGCTCGGTTTCTGCTGCTGACCTTCGCCAACATGGTTAAAAAGCTCAGCCATTAACAATTTTCGGGGTAATACCTGCACCCGGATATCTTCATTTTCATTATCCAAGCCATGGATACCGCCAGCTTTTGCGGCGTCTACTCTGCCAATAAATAGCCACACTCGCTCGCTAGTTCCACCCGGTGACGATAGATAACTACCGATAGAATGAAGCTGGTGAACATTAACACCGGCTTCTTCTGCGGCTTCTCTTTTAACCACATTGTCCGGTGTTTCCCCAGCTTCAATCATCCCTGCAACCAGTTCGATCAACCAAGGTGAAACAGGATGGTTTAGTGCCCCCAAACGAAATTGCTCTATCATGACCAATTGATCCGGAGCTGGATCCCATAATAAAACACATGCAGCCTGACCTCTTTCAAAAATTTCTCTTTGAAAAGTCGTTGATTGCCCCCCCTTAAAAAGTGCATGTTTGATCTGGTATTGCTCCATCCTAAAAAAGCCCTGAAACACTGTTTTTTTCTCCACCAGAGTGACATCTTGTTGTGAGAAATATTTTATGGTCATTTCAAACCTCCTGAGAATTATTAAACTTGATGATAAAGAAAAAACACCCTGTTACACTTGCAACTTGTACTCAAGGGACATAAAAACTAATCTAGTCTCAATAAACTTAAAATCTGAAATATTTAATTGATTTTAGTTTTTAAGCATGGGTATTTCAGCATAAAATAGGTAAATGATGACTCAGAATGCACTAATTTATAGTGAATTAAACTATATTTTATGTTTAGTGGAATGCAGGTTTTCCTCCTAGCACACATTTTTTCTTTAACTATTTGATTTTATAGTGTTTTTCTAAATAATTCTCACAGGCACAATTTTTGCCTCTATTTTTGAGGTTTTGCATTATCAAAACTTAATGTTAATATTAGCTCAGACTAATGTATGAGGTTACAGCAACATGGTAACAAGCTTGAAATTTAAACAATTTGGCAAGGCCCTGGCCGCTCTCGCCGTTTCAATGAGTATCGGTATTAATACGGCTGCCCATGCTGAAAATTTATTGGATATTTATCGTCAGGCGATTAAAAGTGATCCGACGATTTTAGCTGCCGAAGCTTCCAATCTTGCAGGGCAAGAAGGGATCGATCAGGCGCGCTCGGTTTTGCTGCCGCAGATATCGGCCAAATGGAATACCAACAATACCAGAAATGTAAATGCCCCGGGTTTTAGAACCTTCGGTGCCTTGAGAATACCGACTGGAAGTACCACAGATACTGATACAAATAGCTGGTCTTTAAGTTTGAATCAACAGATTTATCATTACGATAGCTGGATTGGCATGTCGCAAGCTAAAAAACGCGCCGAACAATCGAAGCTGGCTTATGAAGTTGAGAAACAAGCATTAATCGTTAGAGTTGCTGAAGCTTATTTCAATATACTCAGCGCAAAGGACGGCCTTGAATTTGCGGGTGCTGAAAAAGAATCCATTCAAAAACAACTGGAACAAACACAGCAACGCTTTGATGTAGGGTTAATCGCCATCACGGATGTGCATGAGGCCAAAGCTCGTTTTGACCAATCTACAGCCGATGAAATTCTAGCCCAAAACAAACTGGACAATGCCTTTGAATCTCTGCGACAAATTACCGGTAAATACGCGGAAAGTTTTTCTGCCTTGAAAGAAAAGATCCCGTTATCGACACCGCAGCCTGCGAATATCGCAGATTGGACCATGGTGGCAGAGCGCTCTAATATCAATTTATTGAGTAATCAGCTCTCTGTAGACATCGCGCGTGAGGAAATTAAACGTAATTCTGCAGGTCATTACCCTACAGTGGATCTCACTGGCACCTACTCAGATTCAACCTCCAATGGCTCCAGTACGGGTCCGGTCACTCTGAGAGACCCGAATACTGGAGCACCGCTAATAGATCCGAATACGGGCCTTCCACGAACCCAAATTGTCACAACGCCTTTTGGCTTTGGTGGAACAAGTCGTAGTATCAATTTATCATTTAATATTCCAATTTTCTCTGGTGGCAGAACCAGTTCAAATGTGAGAAAAGCCCAGGCAGATTTCGCCCGGGCAACACAAGAACTTGAGAAAATCCATCGTCAGGTTATTCGCGATACCCGTTCGGCTTACCTGGGCGTGGTTGCTTCTATCAGCTCGGTCACCGCGTTGCAACAGAGTCAAATTTCTAATGAAAAATCTCTGGAAGCGACCAATGCAGGGTTCGATGTGGGCACCCGTACCATGGTCGATGTGTTACTCAGTACTTCTAACCTGTTTAATGCAAAAAGGAAGTTGTCGCGAAGTCGATATGATTATGTGCTTAATGTCTTGAAACTAAAACAAGCCGCCGGTATTTTAACTGCAGACGATTTGAGATTGATCAATGGCTGGTTGAAATAGTCAGGCTAATTGTTGCGCTTCGACAAAACTGCTAAAATGCCGGATTCTCCGGCATTTTAGCAGTTTTTGTGTATGTTGATGAAAAGATTGGTCAAAGATAATTAATTGTCATTCATCACGCTAACGGGAAAACCAGGAAACAAACATGGCTATTAACTGGTTCCCAGGGCATATGCATAAAGCCCGAAAAGAGATAAAAAAAAGACTGCCTAAAATTGATCTCATCATTGAAGTGATGGATGCAAGAATTCCTTATAGTAGTGAAAATCCGCTAGTTTCCCAGTTTAGACAAAATAAACCCTGCATCAAACTCCTCAATAAAACCGATCTTGCAGATCCCGTGGTAACAAAAAAATGGATCGATTACCTTACACAGGATGCCCAAACCAAAGCACTGGCTGTTAGCGCGACAGACGAGGCCCTTATCAAGTCCATCCCGCAAGCGATAAAAACTTTTTTAGCCGAACGGATGCGTGCAGAAAAACCTTTGCGCACCATGATTATGGGTATCCCCAATGTTGGTAAATCCACTATCATTAATATTTTAGCAGGTCGTGCAATTGCCAAAGTAGGCAACGAACCCGCTGTGACCAAGAGACAGCAGGAAATTTATTTAAATAACAATATTATTTTATCCGATACGCCGGGTATTCTTTGGCCCCGGATGGAAAACAAAAATAGCGGGTACCGTCTGGCTGCCACCGGCGCAGTAAAAGACTCCGCTATGGAATATGAAGATGTGGCTTTGTTTGCACTGGATTATTTAATACAACATTACCCTGCACTGCTCTCATCACGCTATAAAATAAAACCATTAGCTGCAACAGCAGATGAAGTTCTCAAAGAAATCGGTCGCCGTCGGGGTTGTCTCAGATCAGGCGGTATGATTGATATATATAAAGCCTCGGATATAGTCGTCAATGATATCCGATCGGGGATCCTCGGCAAAATATCATTTGAAACCCCGAGTTTGATAACCGACGAGAAAAAACAACTTGATGGGGAATAATAACGGCAAATTTCTTTTAAAAAGCCAGCTTGCTGTTTACCCGTTCAAGATAGTTGAGCAAATTGGGGAACTCTTTTGCTATCGTGGCCAAAGGCGTTTGTAGCGTCGCACTGATTATGCCACTTAAAATTGCCCAAATAGAAAAATCATAATCACTAAACTCATCACCCGCAATAAAGTTGTTTTCTGCAAACCACTCTGACATAGCCGTTAGATCCAACCTTGCCCTGGCATAAATTTCATCTTTAGGTAATCGTCCGATACCTTGTGCTTTCAGGGCTTTTAAAACCTCTTTTTGTACCTTGTTGGCAATAAAATTACGCATTAATTTAGGTACGGGTTTGAAGAATACTTCTTTCACCTCCCGCCAAGGTGCTGTTTCAATCCAACGGCTATAAACCAGTACCCAATACAGGTGTTCTTCGGCCATGATTTTAAAGGCGTGGGATGAAGCTCTTTGAGCAGCAGTGAGCGATTCAGAAAGCGCAAATTCCTCGCTTAACTTTTGTATAATTAAACTGGAATCCCCAACAACCTCTCCTTTAAATTGTACAAATGGTATTTTTCCATAAGGACCACTATCTGGTCGAGCATGCTTAATTTCATAGGGGATGTTGTGATATTTTAAAAAGCCTTCAAGCTTCATACAAAAAGGACTCGAATTTAACAAGCCAAACTGTGGCGGTGGTTGGAATAAAATCATCTTTTGTTCTCCCTTTGATTAATAATCCCCATGACCATTCAAGATGCTGGATTTCAGGTAGTTTGAAATAAGTAGGGGTTACCGCAAATTATTCGGCAAACTATAATATCACGAAGTCTTGCTGCCCAGTTAACTTGACGCTGCAATCTTATGCTTGTCCCGTGTAACGTTTTGGCCACTCGAGCGTAACGGAATGGAAAGATATTGAATTCCGCATGATACGGCACTCGATAACTGCTTATCTCCACGGATAATGGTCTGGAGTGATTGCAGTCGTCATGTCAGAAACATTCGCTGTCCGGCGTTACTCTATTTATCTAGGATTCAGGTTAATGATATAATTCAATGACTCTGCTCATCTTATCAAAAGATTGTTGGAGTTTTGTTAATCCATCTCGCGCTTGGCTAATCTTATCATCTTCATAACTAAGCAATAATTTGTAAGCCATATTGTGGAAAGCATCATGAGCCTGATTGAGTCTTTCCAGCCAACTTTTATCGAATAGCGCTTCTTGTTGTGCACGTTTTATCCAGGTACCACAAGGGCATTTTGTTTTATCCATAATAGGCCAATAAGCAATGTCTTTCGGCGAGGATTGCACGTTGGCGGTAAAATGTCGCATCCACTGATCGGTGGTTAATTTGAAAATATTTATTTTATTGTCTTTGAGGCTGCTGTCTTTATTGACTGCATCTATCCATAGTGTATTGACCTGATACTGATTTAACCAGATGGGGATTTCCGATGCTGGCATGGGCCGGGCGATACCATAACCTTGTGCTTTATCACAACCCATCAACAATAACATCAGCCCATGTTCTGTGGTTTCAACACCTTCTGCGATAATTTCTCGATCAAAAGAATCTGCCAGTCCAATTATGCCATCAATGATGGCATAATCGCTCGGATCTTCCAGCATATCTCTGACAAAAGACTGATCTATCTTGATAGTGTTGACGGATAGATTGCGAATATGTGCCAGCGAGGAATAACCGGTGCCAAAGTCATCCAGCGCCACATTAACCCCTAATGTCTGCCGACATATTTTGACGATTTTACGGATAGCCTCTAGGTCATTCAGTGCACTACTTTCTAATATTTCCAATTGAAAATCTGTTGAATCCACTTTTGGAAATTGCGCCAGTGCGCTATCAAGCTCGGCGATCAATGAAGCGGATTGTAGATGATAAGATGATATATTTACGCTGACTTCAAGCTTAATTCCCTGCTCATTCCAGGTAGCTAATTGTGCTATGGCTTCACGCACCACCCAATTGCCTAACTTGATTTCAAGTTTTGTCCCTTCAATAATGGGTAAAAAATCCAAAGGCGGGATCAGACCTTGCTGAGGATGAAGCCATCGAATCAATGCTTCGGCACCAAACACTTTACCCGTTTTCATATTGACTTTTGGTTGATAATACAATTGAAGTTCACAGTTGTTAAAAGCCTGTTGTATTTCTTCCAATCGGTTATGTTTATGAATGGTTTGTTGATCTTGTTTGGTATTAAATAAATAATAGCGGTTTTTCCCTGCAAGTTTCGCTTGGTACATTGCCTGATCAGCATGGCGGAGCAGGGTGTCTATATCACCCTGATCCACAGGATATAAGGTGACTCCAGAAGACGCCGTGAGTTTATGCGCATAATTATCAATTAAATAGGGTTCAGCAAGTGAATGATGAATGCGTGTTAAGGTTTGTTTGCATTGCTCATAAGAGTCAAGTTCACCCAACAACAAGGCAAATTCATCTCCGCCCTGTCGCGACACCGTATCTTCTTCTCTGACATTGGCGGCAATCCGTCGCGCCACCTCAACCAGTAATTGATCCCCTATCTCGTGGCCAAAATTATCATTCACCGGTTTAAAATTATCCAAATCAAGAAAACACACAGCCAGTTGAGTTGCCGTGCGTTTACTGTGAGCGATAGCCTGATGAAAACGATCGGTGAACAACGCACGATTGGGTAGTTGGGTAAGTTCATCATAATGCGCCATTAAATTAAGCTTTTCCTGTTGCCTTTTACTGCTGGTAATGTCTGAAAATAACCCCACATAATGCAGCGTTTCCCCTTCCTTATCCTTGAGTGCAGAAATAGAAAGTAATTCTGCATAAAGTTCTCCATTTTTCTTGCGGTTCCATATCTCACCTTGCCAGAAATTATGATCATTGATGGACTGCCACATATCCTCAAAAAATTCTGGCGGTTGTTTGCCAGAATTCTTTTGCCAGTAAAAATTCTCAGGCTCTTTTTTCAACAACACATCCAGCAAATC
>CAZKUH010000023.1:0-13250 GCA_964555895.1 uncultured Enterobacterales bacterium | reverse complement strand
TATCATTGTGCAAAATAACAAGATAAACCTTTACGTTGAGGGTACTTTGAATAATCAAACAACTTTACAGATGATTAATTTGCTAGCGCCGCAATGGTTAATTAATGCTGAAGAAAAATTGCACTCGCAGGTCAATAGTTTACTAAAAACAAACAGGGATTCCATACTGCTTTATGGCATTGCAAATAAGAGTGAAGCCTTAAAACCGGTTGAAGATACCTTGTTGCTTATTGCTGCAATTACCCTGGCTTTATTGATCCCGATTGGTTTTCTCAGTATCTGGAGTTCCACTAGGTTTGTAAAACCGATAATTGAGTTACAACAATTTGCCGAAAATATTGCACAATCGGGCGAATTGAATACGGCTGTTCCTTTTCATAGCAACGACGAAGTCGGGCGATTGGCGACAGTCTTGCAACGGATGACATTGAATCTAAAGGATTCATTTGAGGAAAATAAAAAAACCAATGAGGAACTCACCCTGTTAACTGAAAATCTGGAAATAAGAGTCGAGGAAAGAACGCAGGAATTAACCCAGACATTACACAAACTTAAACAGGCACAAAGCCAATTAGTACAATCAGAAAAAATGGTGGGTTTAGGGCAGTTAGTCGCCGGTATAGCCCATGAATTAAACAATCCAATCAGTTCCATATATGCCAATATTCCGGCGCTCAATGATTACCTGAAAGATTTGCTGGAAATATTAAACAAATTGACACAAGACAAGGCTTTCAAGAATACTCAATTAGCAACCTGGTTAGACGATATTGATTTTGACTTTCTCAAAGAGGATATTTTTTTATTGTTAAATGGACAAAAAGATGCCGCAAAAAGAATCAGAGATATCGTATTATCGTTAAGAAATTTTTCACGACTGGATGAAGCTGAAATTAAGTATTCAGATATCAATGAAGGTCTGGAAAATACTTTGAATATTTTAAGGCATCAGATTAAACACAGAATAGAAGTGCATCGAAATTATCAATTGAATAAAGAGATAGAATGTTTCCCGGGTGAAATAAATCAGGTGGTCATGAATATCCTGGCAAATGCTGCGCAAGCCATTGAGGGGAATGGAAATATCTGGATTTCGACCAAGCAAATAGATGACCGTATGGTGCAGATCCAGATTAGAGATGATGGACCAGGAATACCGGATAAAATTTTAGGTAAAATATTTGATCCTTTCTTTACCACCAAAACAGTCGGCGAAGGAACGGGATTAGGATTGAGTATTTCTTATGGTATCATCGAAAAACATCATGGTAAAATTAGTATTGAGAATGCCGAGCCACATGGCGCTATTTTCACCATTAGTTTGCCTATATCTCAGGATAAAAACAGTTGAAAACGCCCGCAAAATATAATCTGTTACTGGTTGATGACGAGCCGGAAATTCTCGCTAGCCTGTACCGTAATTTAAGAAAAGAATATTGCTGTTTTAGAGCCGACGGAGGGCAACAGGCGATTGATGTTCTGGATAAACAATCCATAGATTTGCTGATTTGCGATCAACGCATGCCGCAAATCACGGGTGATCAGGTTTTGGCGCATGCTTTTAGCACACAACCGGACAGTATCCGAATTTTACTTACGGGCTACGCTGATTTTGAATCCTTGGTGAAAGCGGTCAATAGTGGACAGATGTATCGCTACGTTGCCAAACCCTGGGATATGGAAGAACTTCGTATCACCATCAAAAGGGCGTTGGAATCATTGCAGTTAAAACGTGATTTGGTAGAAGCCAAGCAGCAAATAGAGCATTCGTACCATCATGCTGTCAATATGTTATGTATCGCATCCGAAGGTAAGGATGAAGATACCGCGAGTCATATTCAACGGGTTCGTTTTTACACGAAATCTTTAGCTTTGTCCATTGGTCAGGATGAAATGGATGCAGAACATCTCGGGGTTATGAGTATCCTGCACGATATAGGCAAATTATTTGTCCCCGATGCTATTTTAAAAAAAGCGGGGCCGCTTAATGATGAAGAATGGGCTATTATGAAGTTGCATCCCGCTAATGGTGTGAAAATTTTAGGTGGGGATGCATTCTATCAATTGGCAGCTGAAGTTTCCCTTGGTCACCATGAAAATTTTGATGGGTCTGGCTACCCTGCGGGTATAAAAGGTGAAGATATTCCTTTGTCAGCGCGCATCGTAAAACTTGCCGATGTTTTCGATGCGTTAACCTCGAAGCGACCTTACAAAGAGCCATGGTCAATAGAAAAAGCGCTGGAATTTATTCAGCATAAACGAGCCATAATGTTTGACCCTGTGCTGGTTGATGAAATGATGCGGTTATATAAAAAGGGCACCATCATGGAGATTTATCTGTCACACCAAGACAATTAACCTTAAAAGGGCATGAGCAATGAATAAAAGTGCCCTAAAGCTGGATTGGAGTTCGGGTTATGATACCTCATATTCATCCCACCAAATATTGGCACCCTGTCGAAGCTAACCAAGTGCAGTGTGATCTGTGCCCACGCGCATGTAAATTGAGGGAAGGTCAACGTGGCTTGTGTTTTGTAAGAGAAAACCAGCACGGAAAAATAATCCTTACCAGTTGGGGCCGATCCAGTGGGTTTTGTATCGATCCCATTGAAAAAAAACCATTGCATCACTTTTTACCAGGCACGCCAGTACTCTCTTTTGGTACGGCAGGTTGTAATTTGGCGTGTAAATTCTGTCAAAATTGGGATATCAGCAAATCTCGTGAAATGGATACCCTGGCATCTCAGGCGAGTCCTGAGATGATAGCCAGTGTTGCTAGCAAGCATGGTTGCCGTAGTGTGGCATTTACCTATAATGATCCGGTGATTTTCCATGAATATGCTATTGAAACTGCACAGGCTTGTCAGCAGCAGGGTATTCGGAGTGTTGCAGTGACAGCAGGCTATATTAATGAAAAGCCACGGGAAGAATTTTTCAGTCACATGGATGCGGCCAATATTGATCTCAAGGCTTTCAACGAAAACTTTTATTGGAAATTGACCGGTGCGCATTTGCAGCATGTTTTAGAGACGTTGCTATATGTTAAACGGGAAACATTCACCTGGTTGGAAATAACAACGCTTCTAATACCTGGTGAGAATGATTCAGAGAAAGAGATCACCGAAATGTGTGAATGGATTTTTACTGAACTGGGCGCAGATGTTCCACTACATTTTAGTGCTTTTCATCCTGACTGGAAAATGACCAACGTGATGGCAACGCCGAAGAAGACTTTGATAACGGCACGCAATATAGCCCTAAAAACAGGTTTGAAATTTGTTTATACGGGTAATGTTCATTCGCACAGTGGGGGGTGCACTTGGTGTCCTTCATGCCATCACTTGCTAATTGAACGCGATTGGTATCAAATGGGTCGCTGGCAACTTAAAGATGGCTGTTGCACACAATGTGGTGAAAATATACCCGGTATTTTTGAAATAGCACCAGGGAATTGGGGCGCAAAACGCCTCCCAGTACAAATGCCATTGGATGCTCGCCCTTCGATTAATATTTAAAATGTGGGTTTCAGGGTATCCAAGTTCCTGGGTAGCGAAATTTATCTTGTAACATTGCTGTCATAAGATAAAAGAATTGTCATTTAACTGTAATATTTCTCTGATAACATAATCCCGAGATATAATTTTTCTTTTTTTTTGGAGCGACTAAAAATGAGTTTTATGAAAAATCTGGCTGTAACAGCTGGTGTTGTTGCGTTGACCTTAACCGCAAATATTCAAGCCAAAAGTAAAGTAGACCCTAATTTACCGGATTACGCCAGAGTGAGTGGCGTCTCTGGAAATTTATCTTCTGTTGGTTCTGATACTTTAGCAAATCTTATGACCCTTTGGGCGGAAGAATTTAAGCGCCAATACCCCAATGTAAACATTCAAATTCAGGCAGCAGGTTCCAGTACTGCTCCCCCGGCATTGACAGAGGGCACTTCTAATTTGGGCCCAATGAGCCGAAGAATGAAGAGCAAAGAAGTGAGTGCGTTTGAAAAGAAATACGGTTATAAACCGACGCCGGTTGCTGTGGCAATTGATGCGCTGGCAGTATTTGTGAACAAAGATAACCCAATTAAAGGTTTAACCATTCCGCAGGTGGATGCTATCTTTTCTAAAAATAGAAAATGTGGTATTGCCAAAGAAATTAAGAAATGGAGCGATTTGGGTTTAAAAGGAAGTTTAGGAAATGCCAGCATCCAGCTTTATGGCCGTAATTCTGTTTCGGGTACTTATGGCTACTTTAAAAAGCATGCTTTGTGTAAGGGTGATTACCTGAATTCGGTGAATGAACAGCCAGGTTCCGCTTCGGTTGTACAATCGGTCTCCACTTCAATCAATGCTATTGGTTATTCTGGCATCGGTTACAAAACATCAGGCGTAAAAGCAGTGGCGTTGACTAAAAAACCGGGTAAGCCTTACATTGCTGCAACCATCACCAATGCGATTAATGGTAAATACCCCCTCGCCAGATTTCTTTATGTTTATGTCAACAAAAAACCTGGTCAGCCTTTAGGACCACTGGAAAAAGAATTCCTTAAGATGGTGTTATCAAAAGTAGGACAAAAGGTCGTTATAAAAGACGGATATTTCCCTTTGCCTATCGTTGTAGTAGAAAAGCAATTAAAGTTACTTGAATAACTAAACTGCTGGTTTTTCTTATTCCAAGTTCAGGTTAGTCAGGAAAATTAACTTTGATTCGGATAAACTGACATATCAAAAAATAAAGGGGTGAATTTCACCCCTTTATTTTTGCGGGCATATAGCCGTGAAACCTGTATTGCCATAAACGGGTATCGTACTATTTTGGATGTAGCTCAGGCGAAACAGAATGATTATAATTTCTGCTAAAATCTCCCATGAAATAATAACCTTTTGGTTTGGCAAAGATACCGTTGACTGGCCGTCCAGTGAGCTCGCTAAACGTTGGTTCACAGGTGGTAAGACTTTTGATGCGCTTATTCGAGAAAATTTTTCTGAGACCGTTAATGACTTGTTAGAAAAAGGCATAGATCACACAAATCAAACAGCAGAAACTAACTTGTCTGCTATTTTAACCCTTGATCAATTTACCCGGAATATCTTTCGAGGCACCAGCAAAGCATTTGCAGGAGATGAAAAGGCGTTAAAAATTGCACAGTATATGCTGGATAATAATCAACATGAAAAGTTGGCTCTTTACCAGCAAATTTTTCTTTACCTGCCGTTTGAACATGCGGAAAACCAGGTGGAGCAACAGCGAAGTAAAAAATTATTTGAACAGTTGCTTATCGTTGGCAAGGAAAGATTTTTTGATAAACTCGATGGCTTCGAGCATCATGCTAGAGAACATGCGCATATCATCGAGCAATTTGGCCGTTTCCCACATCGGAACAAAGTATTGAATCGGCTTTCTACGGCAGAAGAAATAGAATATCTTGAAAATAGTAAAACTTTTGGTCAGTAGCGTTGAGGCGAAGGTAAGCCCCAAGTTTTTAATGCGCCTGAAATTTTAATGATTGCCAATGCCGTCTATTCCATAAAATAATAAACCAGATCATTTGTATAAAACGGTAAACCATTTGTGCCAGCCAGATGGCAGTTAAACTCATCCCGTAAACCGGGCCCAGCAGATAGGCAACTGGCAGAAAAAAGCCCCATTGCATTACAATACCCACAACCATGGTTTGCTTGGCGGCACCCGCGCCCTGAAGTGCATTCATTAGTACCAGGGCAATTGCGTCGAGTGCGATGCCAAAACCGACTAATTGTAATGGAATACGAGAGACATCCAGTGCTATTTCATCATGCAAAAACCAACCAAGGAAAAAGTCCGGGAAAAATAGCATGGGTAAACCGATAGCCAGCACAAATATAAAAGCGACTTTAGATACGTCCCAACCCCAGTGATAGGCTTCATCGGGTTTTTCTTCGCCCATCGATTTGCTGACCAAAGTATTGGCGGTAATACCGAATGCAATACAAGGCAAAATAGCGATCAGAGTCAGACTGATTATGGCATTGGCACCAGCCAGGGCTGCCGTGCTGATTTTAGCAATAATCCAGAACAAGGCGGTAAATCCAGCAGCAAAAAACAATTGCTGCAAGGCTGCCGGCATGGAAATTTTGAACAAACTGATAAAGGCTTGACGGGAAGGCAAGCCATGGGCAAAACCAAATTTACGCGTATGTTTAAAAGCGTAGTAGATATAATACAAAGTGCCGAAATATAGCGATATGGTGGTGCCCAACCCTGCGCCATAGGTGCCGAGTGCCGGGAAGCCGGCTTTACCAAAAATCAGCAGGTAATTAAGCAAAATATTGAGCGCGTGCATTACCAGCAAAGTTCTCATATATACTCCCGGTTTGCCAATGGAAGTCCAATAACCTCTAAAGGCAAAATTACTGGCTAATGCAAGCATACCGGCAAGCCGTGCTGAGAGGTAGGGTGAACTTTGCGCAACAACTTCTTTATCAGCAACCAGCCAGCTCATGATATGGTGAGAAAAATAAATGAGAATGATTGACAGGGGAACGGCGAGCAATAAATTGAGTATTAACCCGCCGTTTAATGGAAAAGCGGCTTTATCTTCCCTTCCTGCGCCGATGTTTCTTGCCACCAGAGATTGTACCCCGGTCGCCAGTCCAATAAAAAAAGCGGTACTGAGGAAATTTACAAATCCCGCGATACCGACGCCACCCAATGCAGCCGTTCCCAACGACCCCACCATCGCGGCATCCACTAGATTCAAGATATTTTGTGATAACATGCCACCTAAAATTGGTAAAGTGAGGCTGAAAATGTGCTTTGTGCGTATTTTTGTGACCACTCGGCTTAACCTTTCCTTCGATTATCTGCTGGCAGGATGGTTAGGCTACTTTATTTGAGGGGTTTTGGCTATACACCAAATATCAACTTGTTTCACCTGTTGCTTTTTTAATGTTCTTGCAAGTTCGTCAGCGGTGCTGCCGGTGGTGATGACATCATCAACTATGGCAACGCGTTTTGGCATACCCGCTGGTACTTTAAATGCATTTCTGATATTTCTTTTACGCTGATGCAAATTTAAACGTGTTTGTTCGTGAGTGAGCTTATGGCGAATAATTTTACCCTTGATTACGGGGATATAGAGATGACGAGATAAGTAGTTTGCTAATAGTTCTGCTTGATTATAACCGCGTTGTTTTAATCTGTTGCGGTGTAAAGGGACCGCAACAATGGCGTCAGGCAATTCAGCAGCAGGCATTTTATTTAATAGCTGCAATAATTGATATGCTAAAATATGTGATAATTCAGGATGTTGATGAAATTTAAAAAGTTGCAATAGATTGGAAAGGGGTGCGGTATAGAGTCCTGCGGTAATCACCCGGTCAAAATGTGGTTTTTGTTTTTGGCACCGCCCGCAAATGAGACGTTGTTTGAGGGCGAAACTTGTGGTGTGGGGATGGATTAATTCCATCGGCTCGGCACATTGATAACAACTAAAATGCGCTTGCAGCATAGCTTTTGAACAGGTGGGACAAAGTTGTCGGCCCTGGACTGTACTCTGACAAAGGACACAAAAATTAGGGATTAAGTCCAGCCAGCAGGCTAGTTTGTGTGAGAATCTTTGCCGAATTGTTCGAAAATCTGTGTGTTCTGCTATATTTGAGTGGGTTAGATTTTTCATTTGTAATTCCTTTTACGATGAAAAATTAAATTGGTAGTACTGTATATTGTTACAGCTTAAAGTAAAATAGCGGGAATATCTAATAATTTTTTGTGGTTGGTGTATATCCTGCATTTCTAGGTAGCACAGAGATAGATGAATATTTAATTTTAGTATTCTTTGAGAATTAAAAGTTGAAGCAGTTTGTGGGAAGAATTCATGTCAATAAAAGGCTTAAATAAAAGTATCCAGGTCGCCGATTTATTTTCAGCATTATCTGAAAATTATGCACAATTTTCTGTTATTCAACAGGAAGTAGGCCAACGTATGCTTGCCCGGCTGGAATATATTAATTTCAAGCCCAGCGTTATCATTGATGCTGCCTGTGCTACAGGTATTAACAGTAGAAAAATCGCTCAAATTTTTCCTAAAGCCACCGTTCATGGTCTGGATATTTCAGCAGGAATGTTGGCGCAGGCACGAAAAAAAAGAAAATGGTTTAGTAAGCAAAAATTTTCTCAGATAAATTTTTCGCAAACTGCATTTGAAGACAATAGCGTCGATTTTATTTTTTCAAATCTTGCCCTGCCGTGGGTGAGTGACATGCAACTTTGTTTGAAAGAATGGCAACGCATTCTCAAACCCGAAGGGTTATTGTTATTCTCCACATTTGGGCCAGATACCTTGATAGAGCTTAAACAAGCAATCTATCGAACCGCTAAAGATGTCAAAATGATAAATTTTATTGATATGCATGATCTGGGTGATACACTCTTAAAAAGCAAATTTTCTGAGCCGGTCATGGATGTCGAAAATGTAAAATTAATATTTTCTGACATGGAAAGTTTATTAACAGAACTGACAGCTGTAGGTGTACTACAATTATTATTAGATGATGAATTTATTCATTTTAAGGATAATAGGCTTATAATTGAAAACGTAAAAGAAATTAAAGAAAACTATCAGGAACATCTCACAACCAATGAACAATTGCTACCTGTGAGCTGGGAACTGATTTATGGGCATGCGTGGGGAAGTTCGATTAAAAGTATTGATGCGCAAGGTGTTGCAGTTCAAGGGGCGAATATGATAGATAATGAAGTTTTTATTTTGGATGCCTCGCTGAAAAACAAAAAGACCAAGGTTTAACTTTAAATGATAAATAATATGGTTTTGAATAAACAAAGCACGGATGAATTGCTTGCGACCGAAGACAATGAAACAGATAAAGAACTTGTTTTTGCCGCAGTTGACCTAGGTTCAAACAGCTTTCATATCACCCTGGCAAAATTTGAACATGAAAACATACAGATTCAGGGTGTGTTAAAACACCGTATTCAATTAGCTGCTGGACTGAATAAATATAATAAACTCAGTAAAGATTCTATTGCACGTTCTGTTGAATGTTTAAAGCTCTATGGGCAAAGATTGCAAGGTATGCCCGCTGATAGAGTAAAGGCATTGGCAACTTACAGTTTAAGAAAGGCAAAAAATGCCAATGAATTTCTCAGAGAAGCCGAACTGGCGTTGGGTTACCCTATCGAAGTTATTTCGGGTACTGAGGAAGCGAGGTTAATTTATAGTGGGGTCGCCCATTACGAAGCAACTAAAGAAAAGTTGTTGGTCATTGATATTGGCGGTGGTAGTACCGAGTTTGCTACAGGAAAAGGTTTTAATACCGAATTACTGGACAGCTTGCAAATGGGTTGTGTCTCTTTTTCAAGACAATTTTTCCCCAATGGCGATATCAAAAAAATCGGATTTAAAAAAGCCATAACTGCCACCAGGCTACAAATAGTATCCATTGAAGATTTGTATTTAAGGGAAGGGTGGGACGATGTAGTAGGTACATCAGGAACAATTGAGACTATCTTTTATTTATTGAAAGATCGCAACCTGATTGATAATGCTATCACCTACAAAGGTTTGAAAATATTAAAGAAAGAATTCCTGCAAGCAGAAAAAGTTGAAAATCTGGAACTCAATGCCAGTGCACTCAATAGACGAGAAATAATTGTTAGTGGACTGGCAATTATGTTGGGTATTTTTAAAAGTTTGAAAATAAAGAGGATGAGAATTTCGGAAGCGGCATTAAGAGAAGGCATCCTTTTTGATTTATTAGGGAAGTCACATAATAAAGATGTCAGAGATAAAGCTATTCATGGTTTGCGCGATCGGTTTCATGTCAATGCTGATCAGGCTAGAAGGGTAGGCAATACAGCAAAAAAAATATTCAAAATGGTCAAAAGTAGCTGGGAACTGGATAAAAAAGAGTGGCGACAATTATTAAGCTGGGCCGCAGAAATACATGAAGTTGGTATGGCGTTAAACTACTCACAGCAGCAAAAGCATGGCGATTATATTATCAGAGCAACGGATATATCCGGTTTTAGTTTACAAAGGAAAAAGCAGTTGGCTCTTTTGGTCAGGGCCAATAGAAGAAAATTCCCTCAATATCTCTTTGATGAAGTCGAACATAGTAAAGAGCGTGTGGCGCTGATAAGACTTTCCAGAATTTTACGGTTAGCGGTTTTGTTAAATCACCGGCGTCGAGATGGTATTAAAATTCCGCATACAATTGAAGTGGAAGATGCGCCCTCTATGGGTATTGACAAGGGTGTTGGAAAAGACCGCATGAAACTTTATTTTTCGTCACATTTTCTTGAAGATATGACTTTGGTAGCAGCTGATTTAGAACAGGAGAGACAGTTTTTAGCTTATGCAGATTATACTTTGGAATATGAGTGAATTTCTGCAGATGAGTGAGACGTTTAAGGATCATCGGCGCTGTCAGAGTCGAGGTCGCCGGTTCGAGTGAAAAATTTGAGAAATTGTACTAATTTTCTTTGTTTATTAATTAATTAGATTACACTAGAGCCACAGATACTGATGTTATTTATAAAATAATGAAATTACAAGTTGTTGAATCCAAAACTTGGCGATGGTATTTCGCTGTGGTTATCGCTTTGATTGCAGCTATGTCACTCTCTGCCTGGTATGCATGGGATTTGAGCAAGGTTGTCAGAGCCGATCTACAGCGTCAGTTAACAACTTTGCGGGAAACTGATGATAAATTAACCAAAATTTTGTTAAAGAAAGAGCGGTTATTAACCGAGTTGGATCGTTCGGTACAGATGTCACGGGCAAATGTAAGTGAAGTGAGCATCACCTTAACAAAATTACAGGAAGATAAAACGCAACTTGAAAAAGAATTGTCTTTTTATCGCAGTATTATGGCGCCGGAGATGGATAAATCTGGTTTGACGATTAATGATATTCTCATTACGCCACTGCTCCCGTCAGGTATGGATAATGGTAATGATAGTCGCGTAGACAATAATGCTAAAGAGAAAGCGGCTAAATCTTATGAATTTGAATTGGTTCTCACACAGGTTAAAAAACAGGATTGGTATATTAAAGGACGTTATCAGATTTGGTTGATAACAAAGTCAGAAACTAACTTGGTTGAAAAACGCATTTCATTGTTAAAATTTGTTAAAAAAGCAAACTTTAAAGCAAAATTTTCATTCAGATACTTTCAGACCTTTAGAGAATCTTTTAAAATCCCCGCAGATTTACAACCAACTGCTATAGTTGTAACTGCGACAACCAGAGATGGGAAACAGAAAGTAACCAGACGTTTTCCGTGGCCTTCTGAGGAGAAAACAGCAGATGTTCAGTAAAAAGAAAACAACAAGAGCGGTCGATACGCTGATTACCCAGCATACGACAATCAAAGGCGATATTGCCTTTTCAGGTGTGTTGTATATTGACGGCAAGGTCATTGGGAATATCGCTGCTATTGAAGATGGTTCGATCCTCACCATAGGTGCGCGAGGCTCCGTTGAAGGTGAAGTCAATGTTCCTCACGTTATTGTATTTGGTAAAGTGGAGGGTGATATCCATGCCTCCGAAGAAGTTGAATTGATGGAAAAATCCGGTATCAGTGGGGACGTTTACTATTCCATGCTTCAGATGGCGATGGGTGCAGCAGTTAATGGGAAATTGGTTCATAAAGATCCGAAAAAAACCCACCGACTCGAACATAAACCCCAAACACCTACGACACCCCAGGCACCCACGAAATAACCCCACATGGCGCAAAAATCAGTACCTGAACTAGAATTATGCAGCTTAAAAGAGGATAATGCTAGGGGTTTCCAGACTGAGTATTTTAAATATGAGCGAGCAATCTTTACAGACCGAACTTGTTGAAGTGACTGATGCAGCAGTTCACAAAGTTCAAACACTGTTAACCGAAGAAGAAAATCCTGATTTAAAGTTACGGGTTTTTGTCACCGGTGGTGGCTGTTCTGGTTTTCAATATGGTTTTTCATTCGATGAAAAAACCAATGATGGCGACTTGTTGATCAAAAAAGATGGTGTTTCTGTAGTTATCGATCCACTGAGTATCCAGTATCTTATGGGCTCAAAAGTCGATTATACTGAAGGATTACAAGGCGCGCGATTTATCATTGAAAATCCCAATGCAACAACGACTTGCGGCTGCGGTTCTTCATTTTCAATTTAACATTTAAAGACATAAACCGGTTTTTATCAGAGGCGTTATTGATCTTAATCAATGGTGCCGAAGTTGTTTCTTGATATTCATAAGCTCTATTCAAATTTTCTTAATTTAAGCATAGTGGCCCAGAGATGAAAACAACAAAATATCAAGCGCATATTCCTGATAAAAATGGCTATGTTAATTATAGTGATATCGAAAATAATACCTGGAAAAAACTCTATGAGCGTCAGATAAGGATTGTTGAGCATCGTGCTTGTGATGAATATTTGCAGGGTTTGGAGAAAATCAACCTGCCTGTGGATCGTATTCCCCAATTACCAGATATTAACAAAGTACTGAAAACAGCGACAGGGTGGGAAGTGGCTGCCGTTGATGCAGTGATACCCTTTGCAGAATTTTTCACGCTACTTGCCAATAAAAAATTTCCCGCCGCGACCTTTATCCGTACGCCTGAAGATGTTGATTATCTTCAGGAACCGGATATTTTTCATGAAATATTTGGTCATTGTCCCTTATTGACAAATCAGGTATTTGCAGATTTTAGTGAGCAATACGGCAAGTTAGGCGTTAAGGCAACAGCCAAAGAACGTGTTTACTTAGCCAGAATATTTTGGTTCACGGTTGAATTTGGTCTGATTGAAACCGCGAAAGGGTTACGGATTTATGGCGCAGGTATCCTTTCTTCCAAAGGCGAAAGCGTTTATGCCGTTGAAAGTGAGGTGCCCCTGCGTCGAGATTTTGATGCGGCGATGATTCTTAGAACGCCTTATCGCATTGATATTTTTCAGACGATTTATTATGTGATTAAAAATTTCCAGGATATTTTCAAGGTGATGAACGACAGCATTCTGCCGTTGATACATGAAGCAATGGAATTAGGGGCATTTGTACCAACTTACCCCCGGAAAATCAAGCCTGAAACCGCAGTAATACTTGAGTCAGGGACTAAATCACACCCCTGTTAAAACAACGCTGTAACCTCGTTTCTTCGTAAAGGTCTGGCCAAAGACACTTATCTTTTAAATGGTGTCTTCTAATTTAACATTCCAAGGCATCAGGTTATCAAGGTTGTCAGGCTTTTTCGGTAACGCT
>CAZKUH010000022.1:0-13300 GCA_964555895.1 uncultured Enterobacterales bacterium | reverse complement strand
AAGAAACTCTGAACTTACAGCCATTGTCGATGAAAATACCACCGTGGCTTCAAAAGCCAGCCTAGCGGATATCCTGTCGTGGGAAGTGAAAGCAGAAAATGGGGATAAACCATCGATATGCTGGTTAATTGCAAAAGGTGGTCGAATACCAGATACCCAAGTGATTAAAAATTTCATCACTGCTCTTGATTTGACTTGTCCTGACTGGCTGATATTAAAATCAGACAGCGAAGCCCAAACCCCGATCGTGACGTTGCCACAACCGCTACTAAACAGTCGTTCTGAACAGTTGGTGTTGATCCAGCTCAGTTCTCAGTCTGTTGAACCTGAAATAATCCATGTCGAAAACAGGGCAGTACTGGTCTGCAAAGTTGAAGACTTTGAACAGATTGATGGCAAACGTAAACTATGGGCCTGCGTTCAAACCATCATAAAATGAGTGCCTCGTTATTCAACAATCCGTTATATTTCATCAGGGATATACAACAAAGTGATCTGGAGCAGATATTAGGTATTGAAAAACTGGCTTATAAAAAGGGCTGGTCAATGCAAATATTCCAGCAGTCATTATCAAGTAATAAGGGTTTTATCCTATGCCGGCGTGGAACAGAAAAAATTATCGGTTATGGTATTTGCCAGGTTGTTGTCGATGAATTTCATATCTTAAATATTTGTATTCATCCACAATACCAGCAACAAGGTTTAGGAAAACTATTACTGGCTTTTTTGCTGCAACAGGCCAGGAATTTTGCATGCAAGGATGTTTTTTTAGAAGTGAGGGAATCAAATACAATTGCGATACACTTGTACTTTAATGCCGGCTTTAATGAGGTGGGTACCCGTAAAAATTACTACCCCAATGAAAACGGCAGAGAAGATGCCTGTCAAATGTGTTTAAGCCTGTTTTAGTTTTTTGGAAAGGACGGGGCATTCTATTCAAACCACCGAGTCAGGATGAGCAAAATTTTCCGCATAATTCAAGGTCCTCATTAAGCATGCTAACGAATCACACCGATGTCAGTTTGATACGAGCAAAAAAGTCATGCTTTCGGGTCAACCATACCCAAAATAACACGATATCGGTCAATATATCGCGCTGCTCCATAGTATTGACTGTTTAGCTTTATATTGACTTCCATCCATTTATAGTATAGTTTTAGCTAAACTAATAATGGTTTAAATGATAGATCAAGGTCATCCAATGGGTATTGAAGCGGTTGTTTTAAAACAGTATCAAAACAAGGTGGACCAAGCTTTAAAACAGTTTGGTGGCTATGCAATACCCAGCGATGAAGGATGGCTTAAAACAGTTCGCAAAGCACTGGGTATGTCAGGATCTCAGTTGGCGAGACGTTTGGGCGTAACCAAAGGGCGGGTTTCACAAGCGGAATCTGCCGAGCTGACAGGCAGTGCCACACTCAAAAGCATGCAAAACATAGCACAAGCCATGGACTGCCGTTTTGTTTATACCGTCATTCCTGAAAAAGAAATTGCAAGCGTGATCAGAGATCAAGCCATTTTTAAAGCAAAAGAGCAGATCCAGGCAGCATCTACTCAGATGGCGCTTGAAGCACAAGCGCTCAGCGACCAACAGCTTGCCTTTGAAGTTACTCGCCTTGCCGCTGAGATCATCGAGAAAATGCCCGCTGATTTATGGAGTGATGAATGAGTTATGATATTTTATGACACTCAGAGATGAACCAGATGGCGCCACACCCCTCGAGCCTGATGATAAGGCAGGACTTCGCTTCGCCCATATTACAACCAGAGGCGAGCTTGACCAGTTAGAGCAAGCCAATATCGTCGAAGGCTTGCAGTGGCTTAAAAAGCAAAAGAACACCAATATCTTGAGCGAAGGGTTTGTGCGTGATTTGCACAAACGGTTATTCGGTCAAGTCTGGAAATGGGCAGGTACCTTTCGTAAAACGGAAAAAAACATTGGTGTTGCCTCGATCCAGATCGCAATTCAGTTACACCAACTCTTAGATGACGCGCGTTACTGGATAGAGCACGAGACCTATCCCCCCGTGGAGCTTGCAGCACGCTTTCATCACAAGCTTGTATTGATCCATGCATTTCCAAATGGAAATGGTCGTCATGCACGCATTATGGCGGATGCGACACTCACCAAGCTCATGGGAGAACCTGCGATTGATTGGGCCGGAGGATACAAATTAGAAAGTATGAATGAGCGCCGTGATCAATATATTAAGGCACTACGCGCCGCGGACAAACATGATTTTTCCAAACTGTTGAGATTTGTCGGTGCGTAAGATTTTTGTTCAGGTAAAATAACGTGCTTTTCGGGATTTATGCTCGAGAAGGTATTTTTAACAATGGGTACAAGATTGGGTACAAACTAAGGTTTTTAGAGTATGACAGACAGCAATTTTATTAATGAAATCAATAACAGACGTACGTTTGCTATTATCTCTCACCCCGATGCGGGTAAGACCACCATCACAGAAAAACTGTTACTTTTTGGTAAAGCTATTCAGATAGCGGGTACAGTAAAAGGGAAAAAGTCTGGACGACATGCTACTTCCGACTGGATGGAGATGGAAAAGCAACGTGGTATCTCGGTGACCACCTCGGTGATGCAGTTTCCCTATAATGGTCGTACAGTAAATTTATTAGATACGCCGGGTCACGAAGATTTTTCTGAAGATACTTATCGGACGTTAACGGCTGTTGATTCTGCATTGATGATTATTGATGGCGCAAAAGGTGTTGAAAAAAGAACCGTAAAATTAATGGATATCTGTCGCATGAGAGATACGCCGATTGTCACCTTTATCAATAAAATGGATCGGGATATTCTTGACCCTGTCGACCTACTGGATGATGTCGAAAGCGTGTTAAAAATAAAGTGCGCCCCGGTTACCTGGCCCATTGGAATGGGTAAATATTTTAAAGGGATTTATCATCTTTTGCAGGACAAAACTTACCTCTATAAAGGTGGACAGGGGCATAAAATTCAACAGAACGATGTTATAGAAGGTATAGATAATCCATTACTTGACGAGGCGATTGGAGACCTTGCTGAAGAATTAAGAGAATCACTGGAATTGGTGCAAGGTGCCAGCCATAAATTTGAGAAATCGGCATATTTAAAAGGTGAATTAACACCAGTTTTTTTTGGTACCGCATTGGGTAACTTTGGTGTTGATCTTATGCTGGATGGTTTCGTGGAATGGTCACCCCAGCCTTTGGCAAGAAAGACTAATTCCAGAATTGTTGAGTCGAATGAAAATAAATTCAGTGGTTTTGTTTTTAAAATACAGGCAAATATGGATCCTCAACATCGAGATCGAATTGCTTTTTTAAGAATATGTTCAGGTGAATACCGCAAAGGCATGAAAATGAAACATGTGAGGACTGGAAAGACTACACAAATCAATAATGCAGTCACTTTTCTTGCGGGAGAGAGAACCCAACTCGAATGTGCTTTTCCGGGAGATATAATAGGATTACACAATCATGGTACAATTCAAATTGGCGATACTTTTACAGAAGGTGAAGATTTAACTTTTACTGGTATTCCACATTTTGCACCGGAACTTTTTCGACGTATTCGTTTAAGAGATCCGTTAAAAGCCAAACAATTGCATAAAGGTTTGATTCAGCTTTCAGAGGAGGGCGCTACTCAGGTTTTCAGACCAATTAACAATAATGAACTTATCGTGGGTGCAGTGGGTGTGTTACAGTTTGAGGTAGTCGCTCATCGATTAAAATCAGAATACGGCGTTGACTGTCTTTATGAAAATATTAATGTGATCACCGCGCGGTGGGTGAATTGTGAAGATGAAAAGATGTTAGCGCTATTTAGCAAGAAAGTTTCTGCTAATATCGCCATAGATGGTGGGAATTATGTCACCTATTTAGCGCCATCTATGGTGAATCTCAGCTTGGTCGAAGAAAGATACCCTGATATCCTTTTTAGCGAAACAAGGGAGCATTAATAGAGGTGCCCTGTAATAAGTTTGATTCAAATCAGTCAAAAAGTAAAACAATAAACTGAGGGAGCATTTTGATAGATAATCTGGAAAAATCTCAAATTTTATTTGATACACACTGTCATTTAAATATGCCAGAGTTTGACAAGGACCGTGAAAGTTTGTTGAAATTAACTCAACGGATCGGTGTTAAAGGTATCTTAATGCCTGCTACCACTAAAGATTCATGGAGAAAAATCCGACAACTAACCAGTTTGTACCCAGGTCTTTATACGGCGCTGGGTTTGCATCCGCAGTTTGTTGAATATCATAAACAGGCAGATATTCGGAGTTTGGAACTTGCTGTTGCTACACCACCAATTGCTGCTGTTGGAGAAATTGGTCTGGATTTTTATTTGAAAGAACTCGACCGTCAAAAACAAATTTTATTATTCCGGGCACAGTTACAAATTGCAAATATATCCCATTTACCGGTTATCTTGCATGTACGCAAGGCGCATGATGAAATTTTGAAACATTTGCGGATGATAAACTTTAGATTTGGTGGTTTTGTCCATGCTTTCAATGGTTCTGAAGAGCAAGCAAAACGATATATTGACCTAGGATTTAAACTAGGTTTTGGCGGTGCTATGACTTACCCCAGAGCGGTAAAACTGCGTAGACTTGCCGCAGAATTACCCCTGTCCACAATCGTTTTGGAAACGGATGCCCCTCACATGAAACCAATCACATGTCATGTCGAAAGAAATACCCCAATCCATCTAGTTGATAATTTTCGTACATTATGTGAGCTTCGATCGGAATTACCGTCTAAAATAGCATTACAGACGACAGAAAATGCCTGTCAAATTTTAAATGTTGCTATTGACGAATTATGATCAGATGTCGTTGATGGTTAATATCCCTTTGTGAAAATTGGAACATTTCAATATGCTGAATGCAAAAAATGCTCAGATAACAGTATTTAAAAGCTCGCGAGATATTCTGGCTAAACTTCAACAACAAGGTCATCTTAACGATGATCAAATTAAAGTTTCTCTACTAAGAACAGATAAATGGGAGCGGGAAGGTGTGGCACCCCACGAAACAGTCGCCCGCTGCAAGTTAAAAAGCATACTTTCAGAAGAAATATTGAATGAAGAGTATTTGACTAACTGGTTAGCAAAAGAAACTGGTTTGGATGTCATCATAATTGATCCATTAAAAGTTGATGTAGAAAAAATAACCGACGTCATGTCACATGCTTTTGCAGAGCGGCATGGTATTTTAGCCATAGAAGTTAATAAAATAGGCATTGTAATCGCAGAAAGTTGGCCAGATAACAGCAAATGGTTATCTGGTCTGGAGCATGTTGTACGCAAACCCATTCGTACTGTCCTTGCCAACCCGATTGCTATCCGACGGTTTCAGGGAGAATTTTATAACCTGAGTCAATCAGTTCGTGGTGCACATGGCGAGCAGGTATCTCAATTTGGTGTGGATAATTTTGAGCAACTGGTTGAACTGGGAAAATCAGGAGAGCTGGATGCCAATGATCGCCATGTGGTAAAAATTGTTGACTGGTTACTACAATATGCTTTTGATCAAAGAGCCAGTGATATCCATATCGAACCGAGAAGAGATATTGGCAAAGTCAGGTTTCGTATTGATGGCCTGTTGCATACCGTTTATGAATTCCCTTCTTCCATTACTTCAGCAGTTATAGCCCGCTTAAAAATTATGGGGCGTATGGATGTTGCAGAACGAAGGAAACCGCTGGATGGGCGGATCAAAACCAAAACCCCCGAAGGTGATGAAGTCGAATTACGTTTGTCTACCTTACCCACGGCTTTTGGTGAAAAAATGGTAGCAAGAATTTTCGATCCAGAAGTGGTGCTAAAGAATTTTTCAGAGTTAGGCTTGACCGCTGAGGACGAAACAACTTGGGTAAATATGGTTAAAGAACCCAACGGCATTGTCTTGGTTACCGGGCCAACCGGGTCAGGCAAAACCACCACACTCTATACCTCGTTAAAAATGTTGGCTCGGCCGGAAGTCAATGTTTGTACCATCGAAGACCCCATCGAAATGGTCGAGCAATCATTTAATCAAGTACAAGTAAGAGAAGATATTGGTGTCGAATTCAGTTCAGGTGTCCGTGCGTTATTGAGACAGGATCCAGATATTATTATGATCGGTGAGATCCGGGACAAAGAAACTGCTGATATGGCAGTGCAAGCCGCTTTAACTGGTCATCTGGTTTTATCCACCTTGCATACCAATGATGCTCCCACCGCAATTTCAAGGATTATGGAATTAGGTGTGCCGCCTTTTTTACTCAATGCCACCTTGCTAGGTGTTATGGCGCAACGTTTGGTGAGAACACTGTGTATTCATTGTAAACGAGAAGTAGAGGTGAGTGATGAAGATTGGCAATCCATGGTTAAAGATAACACTTTAGCCAAACCAGAAAAAGTCTCTGAGCCAGTGGGTTGTCGTTTATGTCGGGATACCGGCTTTTTAGGCCGGCAAGGTATTTATGAAATGATGCCGTTTACAAGCGTTCTTGCCGAACTTGTTTCTGAAAATGCTTCGCTGGGGAAAATAAAGCAACAAGCTTTAAGTGAAGGTATGGTAACGTTGTTAATGGCTGGAGCGATTAAAGTCTCACAAGGTTTAACCACCATTGGAGAAGTTATACGCGTCGCAGGCGCGGCTCGCTCCTAAGGCCTTTTGTTTTCTTTCAAGTAACTTTTTTTAGCAGGCATGCCTGTGTCAAAACAATTATTTTCCTGTAAACATTTTTATCAGTAAGCTGATGTCCTGAACAACGCAGACAGCTCTGAGCTGAGCAATGCAGACAGCCCTGAGCTGAGCAATGCAGACAGCCCTGAGCTGAGCAATGCAGACAGCCCTGAGCAATGCAGACCGACCTGAACTTTGCAGACTGTCATCCTGAACGAAGCGTAGCGTAGTTGAAGGATCTTAAGAGCGCCTTCAAATTAACCTGAAAACCAACTCCAAATGGATAGAAACCTTTTAACGAATCATTTTTTTGCGGTCTAAAGGTTTGCTATTTCTGCCCATTGCTGTTGTAGCTTTTCAAGTGCGAGCTGGCTTTCTTTCAATTTCTGCTTTTCTTTTTCGACTACCGCTGTTGGTGCTCTTTTGCTGAAATTTTCATTGGCGAGTTTAGCTTCAACTCGGTTAAAGTCTTGCTGGATTTTAGCGATTTCTTTATTTAACCGGGCAATTTCCGCTTCTTTATCTATCAGATCGGCCATGGGGATAAGAATTTCCATATGACCGGCCAGCCCGGTTGCTGAAAGTGGGGCCTTTTCATTTTCCTGCAACAGCTCAAGTGAAGAGAGTTTAGCCAAAGCGAGCAGCAGATTTTTCATTTCATGCAGTTGTTTCAAATCTGCCGTAGAAGCATTTCTTAACAGGGCTTGAATAGGTTTGCCCGGAGAAATATTCATTTCACCACGAATATTTCTGATAGCAATAATGGAATTTTTAATCCAGTCGATACTGGCACATGCTTGCTCGTCCTCATTCCCAGAAACTGCCGGGATTTTTTGCAACATAATACTAGCATCCTTATTACCAATAAGTCCTTTTATGGATTGCCATATTTCTTCCGTAATAAATGGCATCATCGGATGCAATAATCTTAATAACTTATCCAGCACTGTTAACAGCGTATGGCGTGTTCCGGTTTTTTCGTTTTCAAAAATATTTTCATTGAATAATACTGGCTTACTTAATTCCAGGTACCAATCACAATATTGATGCCAGGTGAAATCATAAAGTACCTGTGCCGCGAGATCAAAACGAAATGTATCGATATGTTTTTCATATAGCGCTATCGTTTTATCCAGCTCACTGAGTATCCAGCGATCGGCGACATGTAAGGTTAATTCATTTGAATGAAGAGCAAATCCATTGTCATGATCGTCGGTATTCATTCTTACATAGCGTGCAGCATTCCAGAGTTTATTACAAAAATTTCGATAACCTTCCAGACGCTTGATATCAAATTGAATATCTCTGCCGGTTGTCGCTAAGGACATAAAGGTAAATCGCAGGGCATCCGTGCCATAGGCATTGATGCCATCGGGGAAATGTTTACGTGTTTGTTTTTCTATTTTTCCAGCAAGTTTTGGTTGCATCAAGCTGCTTGCTCGTTGTTTTACCAATGATTCCAGATCGATACCATCAATGATATTTAACGGATCAAGCACATTGCCTTTCGACTTGGACATTTTCTGCCCTTCGGCATCTCTGACCAAACCGTGGACGTAAACTTTTTTAAAGGGTACTTCACCAGTAAATTTCAAGGTCATCATAATCATTCTGGCGACCCAGAAAAAGATAATATCAAAACCAGTCACCAGTACATTAGTCGGATAAAACGTTTTCAGTTCTTCGGTTTCTGCTGGCCAGCCAAGTGTTGAGAAAGTCCACAACGCTGAACTAAACCAGGTATCCAATACATCTTCGTCTTGTTTTAAGGTTAGGTCGTCTGAAAGTTGGTATTTTTCTCTGACTTCCGCTTCGGTTCTGCCCACATAAACTTCACCAGATTCATCATACCAAGCAGGTATACGATGCCCCCACCACAATTGTCGGGAAATACACCAGTCCTGAATGTCTCGCATCCAGGAAAAATAAGTGTTTTCCCACTGTTTTGGCACAAATTCAATATCCCCGTTTTCGACAGCTTCGATGGCAGGTTTTGCCAGAGATTCAATGGCCACATACCATTGATCGGTGAGGTACGGTTCAACGACCACGCCCGATCGATCACCATAAGGTACCGTTAACGCATGATCATCAATTTTTTCTAGTAAACCGAGCGTCTGGAATTCAGCAATAATTAATTTTCTGGCTACAAACCGGTCTTTTCCACTGAATTTTTCCGGGATCAGTGTTTCAATATTGGTAATAATCTTTTCATCATCGTGATAAATTTCTGCTTGTGTTAAAACTGCGGCATTATGATCAAAAATATTGATCATGGGCAGTTGGTGGCGTTTACCTAATTCATAATCATTAAAATCATGAGCTGGCGTAATCTTGACACAACCCGTACCAAATTCTTTATCGACATAATCATCTGCAACAATAGGAATTTTTCTATTTAAGATGGGCAAAAGTACTGATTTTCCGACCAGGTGAGTATAGCGTTCATCCGTTGGATTGACTGCTACCGCAGTGTCTCCAAGCATGGTTTCCGGACGGGTGGTTGCTACGATCAGGTAGTTATTGCCTTCGACGGTAACAGCGCCATCAGCGAGAGGGTATCTAAAATGCCAAAGATGCCCTTTTTTATCTTTATTTTCTACCTCCAGATCGGAAATCGCGGTATGTAATTTTGGATCCCAGTTAACCAAACGTTTACCACGATAAATCAATTTCTCATCATATAAACGAACAAATACTTCTTTGACCGCTTCAGAAAGACCTTCATCCATGGTGAATCGTTCTCTGGACCAGTCAACGCTTGCCCCCATTCTTCTGAGTTGCTGGGTGATGTTGCCGCCGGATTGTTCTTTCCACTGCCAGACTTTTTCCAGAAATGCTTCTCGACCCAGATCATGCCGGGTTAGATCCTGCTGTGCGATGAGTCTTTCAACAACCATCTGGGTGGCGATCCCAGCATGATCTGAGCCCACTTGCCATAAGGTATTATCACCCTGCATACGATGATAACGTATGAGGGTGTCCATAATGGTATCCTGAAAAGCATGCCCCATATGTAAACTACCGGTAACATTCGGTGGCGGGATCATGATGCTGTAAGCTGTGCCCTCACCTGTGGGTTTAAAGTAGCCAGCGTCTTCCCAGATTTTGTACCAGTGCTGTTCGATATTTTTGGGGTCGTATGCAGTCGGGGTTGTCATTTTTATTGGTGCTTCTTATGGTTAATTTCTGTGGTCAAATTGTCGTTAGGATCGTGCCTGATTTCTGTATCCAGAGTCATTTGTGTTTCAGCGAGCCATTGTTGCCATTGTTCCAGTTGTGCTGGACTTTGTTTACTAAAGCCAGCCTCCCAGTTACTCGATAACTGAGCTTTCATGACGCTGATTAGCCTCTGGCTAAGAGATGAAACCGGTTCAGGTAAAGTTGTTGCCCAATGTTTCAAACTGTTTTCGACGAGTGACCAACTTGAACAAGCCAGTTTGCTGATTTCAACATTGGGTATCAATACAACTTCAGCAAGCAACGGAATACTTAAATCTTTGTCATTTGCGTTTTGAAGCGTAATAATTTCATCTAGTAAGGGAATTTCTGCGCACTGTTCTGCGGATGGATTTTTATTGAGTGTTTCACGAATGGCTTTGAGTTCATGAATAATTTTATGTCCAGCATTGTGCAAATTAAGTTGTTTTGAATCTACATTCTCATTGGATTTATCATCGGTCGACATTTGCAGCTCCTGCTTGCTTCGGTGCAGGTTTGAGTGTCAAAAACTCGGGGCGGATACCATTTTTGCAATAATCTTTGTAGCGATCTCGAGCCTGTTGTTTTTGTACTTCATTCCGAGGCACTATTTCGAGGATTTCACGTGTTGTAGGTATGGGCAGTAACGCTGATTCGGTAAGATTAACCCAGCAGGCAAAACCTCCGATATTTTCAGGTAGATTTAAACCCAAAACAATAGGTGCTTTTGCCGAAGAAGATTCTCCATCTAAACCATGGGCGAGAAAACTATGGGTATCAACAGACCATAGTAGCTCGTCCAGCGCTAACATTTGCTGTTGATCCAGACAACGGATAAACACCCGCTGACCACAACGGTAACGCTGTGTAAGTAACTCGAATAACATTTGAGGCTCAAATAAATCTTCTTCATGGTCAGAATCAGTTTTGCTGTCATTTTGCTGACTGTAAAAGGTGATTGTGGGAGAAGCCATTTTAATTATCCAAAAATTTATTTCAATTTTGCAACTGATTGCATGTTATCAATTGTATCAACGCCAATGTATGCCTGTTAACTTGTTTTAGCAGCTCTATCTAAAAGAAACTGTGTCAAAAGAGCAACAGGTCTGCCAGTAGCACCTTTGTTTTTTCCAGAACGCCATGCAGTACCCGCTATATCCAGATGAGCCCATTGGTATTTTCGCATAAATTTAGCCAGAAAACAGGCTGCGGTAATGGCGCCACCCGCACGATCGCCTAAATTGGCAAAATCTGCGAAATTACTTTTCAGGTCATCGTGATACTCTTCCCAAATTGGCAGTCTCCATGCCCGATCATTGGCTTTTTCACCGGCATTTAATAATTCATGGGCGAGCGGGTTATGGTTGCTCATTAAACCACTGGCATGATGCCCTAAACCGATAATTACCGCACCGGTTAAGGTGGCGATATCAATAATGAGTTCGGGATTAAACCGCTCAGCATAAGTTAAGGCATCACACAAAACTAATCGGCCTTCGGCATCGGTATTGAGGATCTCAATGGTTTTACCTGACAGGCTGGTGACTATATCTCCGGGCCTGGCCGCTTTACCACTTGGCATATTTTCAGCTGAAGCAATGATGCAAACAATATTCAACGGCAGTTTTAATTCGGCAGCAGCCCTCAAGGTGCCAAAGACACTTGCGGAGCCGCCCATGTCATACTTCATCTCATCCATTTGTGCGCCAGGCTTAAGCGAAATGCCTCCAGAATCAAAGGTAACGCCTTTGCCTACCAGTACAATGGGTTTATCTTCGACAGTGCCTCCCTGATACTCCATGACGATGAGTTTACCAGGAACATCAGAACCTTGACTGACCGCCACAAAGGCCCCTGCACCCATTTTTTCCAATTCTGCTTCATCCAGAATGTTGGTGGTAATACTTGAGAATTGTTGGGCAAATTTCTCTGCATGATCAGCCAGAAAGGGTGGATTACAAATATTTCCCGGCATGTTGGCAAGATTCTTAGTTTCTGAAATACCATTTGAAATAGCAACAGCATCTCTAATAGCATTTTCACCAACTGGCAACTCTCTGCGACTGGAAACATTAAAAATGAAACGCCTTAAGGGTCTTCTGGCTTCACTTTTGCTACTTTTGAATTGATCAAAGGTATACAGAGTCTCGAGGGTTGCTTCAATGGCAAAACGAATTTTCCAGTAGCTACCTCTACCCTTTAAATTTAACTCAGTCAGGTATGAATGAGCTTCCATAGAGCCTGTTTCATTGAGTTTATTTATTGCGGTAGCCGTGATTTGGCGATAATTTTTTTCATTGAGATCACGTTCTTTACCACAGCCGACCAGCATCACCCTGTCAGAAAGCGTGTTGGGCACATTTTGCAATAGTAGCATTTGGCCTAACTTTCCATCCATATCTCCGCGGCGTAATAAATTACTGATGTAACTGCCAGAAATTTTATCGAGCAACTCGCCCACCGGGGTCAGTTTTCTAGGTTCATAAACGCCAATGACGAGACAGGCTGTTCGTTGTTTTTCTGCGCTACCACTTTTAATACTAAAATCCATAAGGACTCCCGAACTTGTTGTATTGAATCAACCGCTGAAATACCGAAAAGTTCAATCGACAGACTAAAAAATGAGTCGGGTCGGAACTAAATTGAGTCTATGGACTCCATGATTGATATCATTTGAATTCATTAGTCCCTTAGAATTAAAAAAACGGTGTCAGTTGAACCTTGGCACGGTATAATCCGACACATACCCACATTACAGATAGTTAAAGTGGGAGTGCATTTTAACTGAAAAAAAGTTTTCAGTCATAGATTTCTACATTTTACAGAGCTTTTTTACTGAAATTAAGTCTAAGCACTCTCAAAAATACATTTTCTGTACGGATATTCACCATTATTTGTTAATTAAGTTAGTTTTTTTGCGCTAAATCCCAGGAAATAACATGATACTGAAAGGTTATTTACGTCGAGAAGTCGTTAAAACCGCCATGGGAATTTTGCTCGTTCTGATTCTTATTTTTACTTTGCAACGGTTTGTCTATTATATAAATAGTGCGGCAAGCGGGCAACTTTCCACCTCGCTGGTTGGTGAGCTGTTACTATTGCAAATACCGCGAATATTTTCTCTTTTATTGCCTTTAGCTTTGTTTCTTGGCACGATGATTGCCTTAGGTAGAATGTATGCTGATCAAGAAATAACAGTGATGCGGGCCTGTGGTATTGGTCAAAATAGTTTGATCAGCGCATTATTGAAACCTGCCGTTTTATTTATGTTGTTATCCATGATTATGGGTTTTTGGATTACCCCCTGGGCCGGAGAAGTCCAGTATTTGATTCTTGACAAACAGGCAGCCCAAAAAGATATCACTTTACTTTCCCCAGGACGATTTCAAAAAGGTTCTGGTGGTAAAAGTATTGTATAT
>CAZKUH010000021.1:0-13318 GCA_964555895.1 uncultured Enterobacterales bacterium | reverse complement strand
CATGCTCCCAGCATGACGACTGCATACACTCCGTCCCTGGAGATAAATAACCATAACCTGCTATCAATGCCTAGCCTAAAACCATTTTAATTCCCACTGAAACCGGTATTTTCAGGTGGTACGGGTATATATCCTGCAACAACAGGGCTGAATGCTATGTGTTGCAGCGGTTTTGGTCAAGTTATTTAACTATATTTATCCATGTGGACCCCGAGATTTATCCATGTGAACTCCAAGGCTAAAGATTGAAAAAAATTAAATTGCGCTATTTGTCAAAAAAGCACCTGTTTTGGGTGCAAATATCTTGCGTAGACTGTTAAATTCCCGTAGAATGCGCGACCTTTATAGCACAGCGATATTTTGAAGTTATTGAATAAGAATCACTTCAAAATCAACATCAAGAGAGTGACAAAGCATGTACGCGGTAATTCAAAGTGGCGGCAAGCAGCACAGAGTTTCTGAAGGCGAAGTTCTTCGTTTGGAGAAACTTGAAGAAGAAACAGGTGCTACTTATCAGTTCGATAAAATTCTCATGGTTGCTGATGGCGATGATATTAAAATTGGTGCGCCTTATGTAAAAGGTGCCAAAGTGGCGGCCGAAATCGTTTCTCATGGGCGTGGTAAGAAAGTCAACATCATCAAGTTCAAAAGACGTAAGCATCACATGAAACGTCAGGGTCACCGTCAATGGTACACTGAAGTTAAAATTAAAAGTATTAAAGGTTAATAGCAACCATCAGGTTTATAGTCGATAGTCTTGGAGTAAAATTATGGCGCATAAAAAAGCAGCAGGTAGTACCAGAAATGGTCGTGATTCCGAATCTAAAAGACTCGGTATAAAAAAATATGGTGGTGAGCAGGTTTCTGCAGGTAGTATTATCGTGCGTCAACGTGGTACACAATTTCATCCCGGATCAAATATGGGGATTGGCCGTGACCATACCCTTTTTGCCAAAGCAGATGGCGCGGTGAGATTTGCAGTTAAAGGCCCTCATAACAGACGCTTTGTTAGCATCGAGACCGTACAGTAACCCGTTCTCTTTCAGTAGAAACTTGAAAATGGAAAAGCCTCGCAAAATAGCGGGGCTTTTTTTATGATAAGCTGTTGTTGACGGGCATCTCACAATTGTTCAGGTTAATTTGCTGTCATCAGTTAAATGGAGTAAGCAATGAAATTTGTAGATGAAGCAACCATCAAAGTAAAAGCCGGTGATGGGGGCAATGGTTGCATGAGCTTTCGCCGAGAAAAATATGTGCCACGCGGTGGCCCCGATGGCGGTGATGGCGGTGATGGCGGTAGCGTTTACCTGGTGGCTGACAGCAACTTGAACACATTGGTCGATTTTCGTTTTGTCAGACATCATCAGGCTGAGCGGGGTGAAAACGGCATGGGACGGCAGTGCACTGGTGCTAAAGGAGAAAGCCTCTACCTCAAAGTTCCTGTTGGAACCCGTATCATCGATGTAGAATCTGGCCAGTTAATTGGTGACTTGACCCATGCTGGCGAGGAATTATTAGTGGTGAGAGGTGGGCATCACGGTCTGGGTAATATCCATTTTAAAAGTTCGGTTACTCAGGCGCCGAGAAAGACCACCCTGGGTACTGAAGGCGAGTTAAGAACGCTGAAGATGGAGTTGCAGGTGTTGGCCGATGTGGGTTTGCTGGGGCTTCCTAACGCGGGTAAATCCACGTTTATCCGCGCGGTTTCTGCGGCAAAACCAAAAGTGGCAGACTATCCTTTTACTACCTTGATCCCCAACCTCGGTGTGGTTAAGTTAAATCTTGAGAGAAGTTTTGTTATTGCCGATATTCCTGGATTAATAGAAGGGGCGGCAGAAGGCGCTGGTCTAGGGCATCGGTTTTTGAAGCATTTGGCCCGAACAAGGATTTTACTCCATATTATTGATCTGGCACCTTTTGATGAATCTGAACCGGCTGAAAATGCGCTGGCTATTGTGAAAGAGCTCGAACGCTATGATGAAGAGCTCGCCAGTAAACCCTGCTGGCTGGTTTTCAATAAGAAAGATTTACTTCCTGAAGCACAATGGCATGAGCAAATAAAAAGGGTTTTGGATAATTTGAATTATGATGGTCCTTATTATGAAATCAGTGCGATTTCCAAACTGGGTACTACAGCACTTGTCGGCGACCTCATGACAAAACTGGAGCGCCTGAGTGAATGAGTTTTCATTTATTCGCTTCGACCTTTATCATTGCTGTCCCGTTAATTTGACACCGTCATCTTGACTGGAGCGTAGCGGAATGGAAAGATCTTGAATCCCACATAATTTGGCAATTAAGACCCTTTTATTCTGTTACGTTTCGGCACCTAAAACAATTGCACAGGCAAGCTTTCAGGTTAAATACCAATACAGTTATATGCAATAGGACATTGGGTGAAACCAAAAACAGTTAACGAGACAGCAGTGATTCTTGATGAAATATGTTCAGTTGCTGGAATTCAAAGATTCTCATGAGAAGTTTTTAATATCGTTCTAATCTGTTTCAGTAATGGCGAACTGATTTTTGGGTCAATATCAAGCAGAGATTGTTGTAAAATTTTTTCGCTTTCAGCTATTTTTTTTTCAAGTAATAAAAATCGACCAAGAAGATATTTTGCTTGCAGTACCTCTAGGCTTGATTCAGGATAATAGTTGTATAACCTGCTGGCCAGTAGTTCAATTTTATTGCTAAGGCCGGTGGTTTTTTTTAAGTCTAATAATAACCGTAAACGATTAAATTCGGCTTGATCGATTGAACGGGTTCTAGTGGGTTGTTTTGTTGTCAGGAAGTTTTTATATTCCGTCCAGAAATTTAAAGCAGAAAGCATGTCGCCTTCAAATTCTTTAACTCTAGCTAGAGAAGGTAAAAAGCTGGCTTCGTTGATTTCTCCTTGTGCGTTATAACTCTTTGCATAAAGATAAGAATATAAATTTTTGTATTTTTTTGTTTGGTGAGTACGCTGATAAAGTTCCATGAGGTATTTTTTGATGACATCAACTAAACGGTTTTTTTCTCCAAATAATTTAATTCTTTCTTTTAATACAAATTTGGCAATGGATAATGCTTTTTTAAATTTCCCCTGGGCTTGTAGAGTCAACATCATTCCCTGAAGCGTATTCAGTGTCCGTCGTTGTGTGGGGCCATATACTTTTTCTTTGATTGCGTATGATTTTTCATAATTTTTTAGTGCTTTGAGTGTTTTACCCTGAATCAGCAATAATCTGGCCAAATTATAAAAATACGTACTTTTAGCACCCGTAGCTTTGGCTGTTAATTCAATCGCTTTATCAAGTACTTGTTCAGCTTTATGGTATTTACCAAGCTGGGTATAGACAATTCCACTGTTGTTGTAGGCATTGGCTAACTCCAATATAGCGTCCGGAGTATTGATTTTGTGTAAGAGCAATATTGCACGATTAAATTGGACAACGGCTTTTTTCAGTTGAAAATTTTGTCGTAATGTATCTCCAAACTCATTGATAATCTGAGCCAGAGAAAGGCTGGGTTTTCTTTTGTCGTATCGTTTTCTTTGTTCCATGGCATGTTTCAATAACGCCAGCCCTTTTTTAATTTCACTTCTATTTCTATAAACCCGGGAAAGCACCAGTAACAAATGAGATTTAACATTGCCATCTAACGATTGATCGTCTAATAATGATTTTACGCCTTGATCCAGCGCTTCCAGTACAGATATTTCACGACCCTGAAAATATTCCGGGTCAGCTGTTTCAATCAAACGGGTGAGGTACTTGCTGGTCTGTTTAGCTATTTCGGCCTGTGTCTGTGCTGCTGTTTTTTCTCTGTCCAGTTGTAAGTTAGTATAATGTTGTACAAAAAGTATTGAGGTGAGTGAGATGATAGCAAATGCGATAAAAGCACTTTTCCATAGATTACGTTTGACATATTTTTTGAGTAAATAGGATCTTGAAATAGGTGTGGCATTGACCGGTCTGTTATGCAATAAATTGTTTAAATCCTCAATAAGATGATTGACAGACTCGTATCTATTTTCAATTTCTTTTCTTAAGGTTTTTAGTAAAATATTATCTAAATCATTAATAAAAACATGTTCAATTTTTGCCTCGATTGTGAGTTGATTTTTCTTTTGCTGTTTGAAAGCAGCGCTGACTTTTAATGGAATGGTTTCACAAACTGTTTTTTCTATATCAGCAGGAGAATTTTTCTTAAATACCAAAGGTGTAGTGCCCACTAATATTTCATACAAAAGAGCGCCCAAACTGTAGATGTCACTGGCGGTAGTGATTTCTTCGCCCCGTATTTGTTCCGGGCTGGCATAATCCGGTGTCATTAAGCGCATATGTGTTTTGGTCAGCGCCTCGCCTTCCAGCTCATCATCAGCCAACATTTTAGCTATACCAAAGTCCAACAGTTTTACTGTGCCGCGTTTATCCACCATGACATTTGAAGGTTTTATATCTCGATGAACAATTAAATTCTTATGTGCAAACTGTACGGCTTTACAGACGTTGATGAATAAATTAATTCTATCTTTAATGGATAAATTATTATCCCTGCAATAGCTGTCAATATTTGTTCCTTCGATATATTCCATAATGAGAAAATGTTGTTCGGTATTTACCGAACCCGCATCCACAATTTGTGCAATATTAGGGTGCTGTAATTTTGCTAGAATTTTTCTCTCTTGTTGAAATCGGTATTTATGCTGATTGCTTAGGATGCCATCGACAATTTTAATCACCACATGCTGTTCATATACATCGTCATCACGGCGTGCCAGATAAACACTGCCCATACCTCCCTGAGCAATTTTCTTTATGATGGCATAGGCACCTATCCGTTCTGGAATACCGCGTTCCGAGAGTTGAATGCTGCTCTCAACGGCACTGCCAATAATGTTTGCAAATAAGTTATCTGGCTGTTCAGCAAAGGACAGATAACGCTCTACCTGCTTTATTAAATCTGGATCGTTGTCAGTTTCTTTGATAAGGAAGCCATGAGCCTCAATTGTATCCATGCCTTCACATTGAAGGAGTAAGGCTTCAATTTTTTTCCAGTGTAATTTATCCATAGATTAAATTATTCATTACTGAGCCGTTCCATTAACCACATTTTGGCCATTTTTATTTCACGATGCAGCGTCGAATCAGAAATGTCAAAACGCTGAGCGATGTCAGATAAATCCAACCCACCAAAATAACGCAGCTCAATAATTTGTGCCTTTCTTTGATCCAGTGCTTCGAGTGCAGTGAGTGCTGCATCAAAATCAATTAACTCTTTCATCCCCACTTCCTGTGAGTGGACATCATCGATTAGCGCTATTTTCATCCAGCTACCACCCCGTTTGCTGGTTAACTTTGATTTAGCGTAGTTGACCAGATAATGTCTCATCATAGTAGAAACCAGTGCAAATAAATGTTCATGATCATTAATATCAATATCCTGAACATTGAGCTGGATATACACTTCATTGACGATGGCCGTGGGTTGCATGGTATGGCCAGGATTTTCCTGATTCATGTAGAAAGTGGCCAAGCGGTGTAATTCCTGATAAATCGTTGTGCTCAGTTCCTCTTTCGCGGTGTCATCACCCCGTTTCCACTGATAAAACAAACGTGTTATATCATTATTGACCATGTTAACCATTACTCTCCACAACCACTCATTACAACCATTACCAGATAACGCTTTTATTTGAAATAATCTGCTCAACCAAAAAAAAATATTTCTGTTTACATCTTAGTCAATCCCCCCTGACTTGTCGAATTTCTCTTTCCATAAAACGCTGATAAATAAAGGATATTTCTCTTTGTATTTCATTTTATTATCTTTAATAAGGGAATTTAACTGCTCATGAGCAAACCCATGCAAAACTATTTTTGCTAGCCTATGACAGTTTCTGTTCATTTTACTGCTTACTGGATATGCACTGAATTTTAAAACCATAACTAACAATAAAATACAGTGAACGGACAATAAAGTCGCTACAACAGGGGAATAACGTGATCATCTACCAACAAAAACCGTTTCAACAGCAGCATATCAATCTTGATAAATACCAACGCCAGCAGTTTAAAAAGCAACTAATAGCATGGTTGTGTTTGATGGTTTCTATGTTGTTATCATTCCCTCTCCAGGCAGCTCCCGGAGATGCGGATGCTAATGGCAATGGTCTGATAGATATCAGTACTTTAACAGAGCTCAATGCCATACGTTTTAACCTGAACGGTAGCGGACAGGTTTTAACAGCTGGCGGTGTCAATGACACCTCCGGTTGCCCTGGTGGTGTTTGTAGTGGTTATGAACTGGTGAATAGCCTGGATTTTATCACCTATGATGCTGGTAACAGTTTTAATGCTTTCTGGAATGGTAGTTTATTATGGCAACCACTAGGCAGCGACACCAACCGTTTTAACACGCGTTTTAACGGTAATAACTTTAGCATTGATGGGCTGGCTATTAATCGGCCTCTGGAAAATTTTGTGGGTTTATTTGGTGCTGTAGGGGTTAATGCCAAAATTGAAAATATACGTTTGCGGCAAGTTTACAGTATTACCGGCAAAGATGCTGTGGGTGCTCTGGTGGGTAACAATCAGGGTGTTGTTACTCAAACCCAGGTCAAAATGCGTGCCTTTGATAAAGTCAGTGGCAATAATTATATAGGCGGGCTGGTGGGCTTAAATGTTGGTACGGTAGAAAAATCTTCGGTTATTGGCCGTGTACAGGCAAATAATATCGCGGGAGGTCTGCTGGGCTTCAGTCAGGGAAGTGCTTCCAATAACTGGACCAATGTTAGCGTCACTGGCGCCATTGCCGGTGGGTTAATCGGCGATATTTCCAATGTCAATGTCAATAACAGCTATGCCATAGGTGCAGTCACAGGCACTGCTTCAGCAGGACTGGTTGCCACTAATGGTTTTGGTGGAACGACTGATCAAGTGAGTAACAGCTATTGGAACACAACTATATCAACACAGAGTCAAGCGACTTTCAGTGGTATTGGCGCCACCGATGTATTGGGTTTAACCACCGCCGAAATGCAATGTCCCACTACGGTGGATGAGACGAGTTGTAAACCCGGAAGTACACTTTATAAAGCTTGGGACCCCACTATTTGGGATTTTGGTGTCAATAATGAATACCCGGTGTTGATTTATAATGGTCTCTCACAACGGGATACTGATGGTGATGGTGTTGTTGATGTTGCCGATGCTTTTCCACTCGATCCCAATCGAATTCCCGATGCCAATGGCAACGGGCTGATTGATATCACCAATCTGGCCGAACTCGATGCCATGCGTAATAACCTGAACGGTACCGGCTTAACGCTGGCCAATACCGTCACCGATTCACGTGGGTGCTTTGGAGATGCCAGCGGTGAAACCCCTTGCAACGGTTACGAGCTATTAAATAACCTCGATTTTGATACCAATGGCGATGGCATCATGGATGCCAATGATGATTACTGGAATGGGGGGTTAGGATGGGATCCTGTCGCCACTTTTACTACGCCTTTCAATGCGGCTAATTTTAATGGTAATTACTTTACCATTAGCAATTTATATATCAATCGTCCGCTAGTCAAATTCATCGGTCTTTTTAGCGCATTTTCTGCCAGCACCACTGTGAGAAATGTAGGTTTTATCGGCGATTTAACCCGTATTACGGGTGATACAACGGTCGGTACTCTGGTGGGCACGGCTTATGGACCGATTATTGAGAGTTTTGCCTATACCCGCGTTGTTGGTTCACAGTTCGTTGGTGGGCTGGTCGGGGAGATGCAAACCAACGCCAGCATCCGGCAAAGTTATACTCATGGCAGTGTGAACGCCGCTGCCGGGAATGGCGATGCTGGTGGACTTGTTGGGTCTTCAACCAATGCCGGTATCATTATGGATAGCTATTCAGATGCGAATGTGAATGGGATTGTAAGCGGAGGGATTATTGCTGAACATGAGAGTCTTCCAGCGATGACAAATGTTTATGCTTCAGGTTTAATCAGCGGATTGAATGGGGCGGGTTTGGCCACTGGAGGTTATATACATACTGTAGAAGTCATTAGCAGTTATTGGGATATTGAATCAACCACGCAAACAAAAGCGATCCTTAGTCCATTTGGCAATGAAATTTTAACTGATGTGATTGGACTGACTACGGTTGAAATGCAATGCCCAACCACGGCCAACGATACCACTTGTAAAACGGGTAGTACGTTGTTTAATAATTGGGATGCCTTGATATGGGATTTTGGCACTTCAAAGCAATACCCTGCTTTAATTTTTAATGGCAAATCGCAACGGGATACTGATGGCGATTATATTTTTGATGCGGATGATCCAGACGATGATAACGATGGCGTTTTAGACGTAAATGATGCATTCCCATTTGATCCGACTGAATCCGTGGATACCGATGGTGATGGCATAGGCAATAACGCCGATCTGGATGACGATGGCGATGGCCTTACCGATGTCCAGGAAATCAACCTGGGCACTGATCCCCTGTTAAAAGATAGCGATGGCGACGGTATTGATGATGGTGTGGAAGATGCCAATCAAAATGGTGTGGTGGATGCAGGGGAAACCAATCCAACGCTGGCTGATACCGATGGTGATGGGGTTAACGATAATGATGATGCCTTTCCCTTAAGTGCCACTCAGGTTCCCGATGCGGATGGCAATGGCTTGATTGATATTACGACCCTGGCGCAACTCAATGCCATGCGTTTTAACCTCAGTGGCACAGGTTTGAGCATGAATGCCAGTGCTATTACCGATTCGAGGGGTTGCTTTGGTGATGCTAGTGGTGGCACGGTTTGTAATGGTTATGAACTAATGAATAACCTCGATTTTGATACCAATGGCGATGGCGTCTTAGATGTCAATGATAGTTATTGGAATAGTGGGGCTGGGTGGGATCCTGTAGGTTCATCTATAGAGCAGTTTACAGCTTCAATTTTTGAAGGTAATGATTTTACCATCGCCAATTTAATGATTAATCGACCCACCCAAATTAATATTGGATTTTTTGGGTACGCTTCGCAAAACACCACGCTGAAAAATATTGGTTTTATTGGTGCTTTGAGCCGTATTGAAGGGAAAGGTGCGGTGGGGACTCTCGCTGGTGCTGCGGATGGAACCATCACACAAAGTTTTGCTTATTCACAGGTGAAAGGCCAGGGCTCAATCGGCGGACTGGTGGGGCAGATGTCGCAACCGACCAGTATCCTCAGTCAAAGTTATACCCATGGTCGTGTGGAAACAACCGTTTCGGGTGCCGGTGGTGTCGTTGGTTACTCAATAGGCATTATTAGCGATAATTATTCCGATGCTACAGTGATCGGCTTTGCATCGGAAGGGGTTGTTGGCGATTATCGTGGCTTTCAGGAAACTAAAAATATTTATGCCTCAGGATTAGTATCAGGTGCACAATCGGCGGGTTTAATGAGCTGGAATGATCTGGTAGCTAATCCGATAAAGGTTGCCACTAGTTATTGGGATATTGAAACAACCACTCAAACCAAAGCAACACGCAATGCAGATACGATGGATACCCTCACCGACGTCATCGGCCTTACCACCGCAGAAATGCAATGCCCAACAGCACCCGATGACACCGCTTGTAAAACAGCTAGCACTTTGTTTAAAGGATGGAGTAACGCGCTTTGGGACTTTGGTAATTCAAGTCAATATCCAGTATTAATCATTAACGGCAAATCGCAACGGGATACTGATGGAGATTATATTTTTGATGTGGATGATCTCGATGATGATGGTGATGGTCTTACCGATGCGCAGGAAGCTATTTTGGGTACCGATCCACTGCTCAAAGATAGCGATGGCGATGGTCTGGATGACGGTGTGGAAGATGCGAATCAAAATGGGGTGGTGGATGCTGGAGAAACCAATCCTACTTTGGCCGATACCGATGGCGATGGTGCCAATGATAATGCAGATGCCTTCCCGTTAATTGCCACACGCGTGCCCGATGCTGACGGTAATGGTTTGATTGATATCACCACGCTGGCAGAACTCAACGCTATACGTAATAACCTCAACGGCACAGGTTTGAGTATGAACAGCACGGCTATTACCGATTCACGCGGGTGTTTTGGCGATGCCAGCGGTGCGACTGTTTGTAATGGTTATGAACTGTTAAATAACCTCGACTTTGATACCAATGGTGATGGCGTCATGGATGCCAATGATAATTACTGGAATGGGGGGTTAGGTTGGGAGCCAATAGGTAGTGTTGCGAACTCTTACAGCGCAGTTAATTTTAACGGCAATTACTTTACCATTGCTAATTTATATATCAACCACCCAACAGAAGACAATGTTGGTTTTTTTAGCAAAACCTCTGGCAATACCACCCTGCAAAATGTTGGTTTTATCGGTCAACTCACCCGAATTGAGGGGCGAAATCATGTCGGAACTTTAGCCGGTATTGCTGATGGTTCTGTACGGAAAAGTTATGCCTATGCCCAGGTCAAAGCCTCACAGATCGCAGGAGGATTAATCGGAGCGATGGTATTGGCTACCAGTAAATTAAGTCAAAATTATACTCACGGCGATGTATTAGCAACTTTTCAGGGTGCTGGTGGCGTAGTCGGATTTTCAGAAGGCGTCATTGCAGATAATTATTCAGACGCGAAGGTCACAGGGTTAGGTGCAAGAGGTGTTGTTGGAAATTATAGTGGTGCTATTCTGGCCACTAAAAATATTTACACGACAGGTTTAATTTCTGGCAGAGGATCTTCAGCTTTGATTGCAAATAACACTGGCTTTATATTTTCAATAATTGTTTCCTCAAGCTATTGGGATCTTGAAACAACCAACCAGATGCAAGCGACCAATAGTACGATAGATATCCTAACCGATGTGGTTGGTCTTACCACTGCAGAAATGCAATGCCCAACGGCGCCCGACGATACTGTTTGCAAAACTGGTAGTACCTTATTTAAGGGCTGGAGTAGTACAGTTTGGGATTTCGGTAATACCAGTCAATATCCAGTATTAATCATTAATGGCAAACCACAACGGGATAATGACGGCGATTATATTTTTGATGTAGATGATCCCGATGATGATAATGATGGCGTGTTGGATATTAATGATGCATTTCCATTTGATGCGGCTGAATCGGTGGATACCGACGGTGATGGTATCGGCAATAATGCCGACACTGACGATGATAACGATGGCTTTTTAGATATTAACGATGCTTTCCCACTCGATCCAACCGAATGGTTAGACAGTGATGGTGATGGTATTGGTAATAACAGCGATCCGACGCCTTTCCCACCTGCTGGTGATTTAAGCTTTGCAGCAGCAACTTACAGTGTTAACGAAAACAGTGCGTCACTCAGTATTGATGTGAACCGAGCCAATGGCAGTTACGGACAACTCAGCGTCGATTATTCATTGCAAGATGGTAGCGCCACCGCCAGTAACGACTACCAGTTTCAGTCAGGAACACTGACCTTTTTAGATGGTGAACTGACAAAAACTATCAGCCTGACCATTATTGATGACACCATATATGAAGGTAATGAAACCTTCAGTGCCAGTTTGAATAATCTGCTGGGGGCTGGGACGATTGGGGCTATATCCAAAACCATCGTCACCATCGTAGAAAACGAGGCCATTCCACCCGCTGGTGAAATAGCCTTTGCCGTCAACAGTGAAACGGTCAATGAAAACGATGGTAGCCTCAGTCTGACCATTAACCGCAATGGTGGCAGCTTTGGCAGCGTTAGCGTCAGTTATAATAGCTTTGATGGCAGTGCTATCGCCGGGAGTGATTATGCCACCAGCAGTGGCAGCCTCAGCTTTGCTGATGGTGAAGTCAGTAAAACTATCACCATTGATTTAATTAATGATGCCACCTATGAAGCGGATGAAAGTTTCACTGTGCAGTTATCCAACATTGTGGGCGCGGCAACCCTCGGCATTGATCTGAATACCGTCACCATTTTAGACGATGACCCTATCCCGCCTGCCGGGGTGATAACCATTGAAAATTCTGCTTATAATGTCAATGAAAATGCCGCTACGCTGGATGTTGCTATCCAGCGTGTGGGGGGCAGTTTTGGTGCCGTGAGTGTTGATGTTGCTACGGCAGACGCTCTATCAGGTGCTTTAGCCGCCAGCGGTGTTGATTTTGCCGCGTTGAACCAAACCCTGAACTTTGCCGATGGAGAAATAACCAAAACCATCAGCCTGACCATTTTGGATGACAGCATTTACGAAGGTGATGAAAATTTTAACTTAAATCTGAGTAATGTGGTTGGTACCCAGTTGGGTAATCAACCCAGTGCAGTTATCACCATCGTAGAAAATGATGCGGTACCGTCTGCCGGGGTTATCCAGTTCAGTGGTGCGAATTATTCAGTCAACGAAAATGCGGCCACTTTACTTGTCACCATTACCCGTATCAATGGCAGTAATGGGAGTCTTAGCGTCGATGTTACCTCCAGCAATGGTTCGGCCATCTCAGGTGAAAACTATCAGGCACTCAATACCACAGTATCATTTGCTGATGGTGAACTTAGCCGGAATGTCACCATTGCTCTGATTGACGACAATGTTTATGAAGGCGATAAAACCTTCGATATCACCTTGTCAAATATGGTCGGTAATGCCACCCTGGGAAATCCCCTGACGACCAGAGTGACTATCATTGAAAATGAAATGGCACCACCATCAGGGACGCTTCAACTCAGTGGGGTTAATTACTCAGTCAATGAAGGTGGTGGGAGCGTTATTTTAACGATTATGCGCACCAATGGCAGTTTTGGTGATGTCAGTGTTGGGTATAGCGCCACGGATGGCAGCGCAGTCAATGGTAATGATTACTCCCTAACAGATGGTAGAATTTATTTTGCAGACGGACAAAGAGGGCAAACGTTGAATATCAAGATTATTGATGACAAGCTGGTTGAAAATACTGAAACCTTTACCCTGACATTAAGCAATCCTGCCAACGCCACTTTAGGCGGTAATCAAAATGCCACCATCAGCATTGTCGATAACGATAAACCACAACAAATAACGCCTCCCCCTACCGGCAGAAAGGGTGGCGGTGGCAGCCTTAATTTTTGGTTGTTTGCGTTGATAATAATACGCTGGTTGACTTTATTCAGACGGCCGATACGTTAACAGCTTCAGGGATAAAAAAACCGCTGGTAGAAAAATTCTGCTAGCGGTTTTTTAAAGCTTGGATGGGCAAATTAAAGTGCTATTAAAGTGCCTTGATTTGTGTATTCAGTCGTGATTTATATCTTGCCGCTTTATTTTTATGAATTAAACCTTTGTTGGCAGTTTTATCAAGAATT
>CAZKUH010000020.1:0-13428 GCA_964555895.1 uncultured Enterobacterales bacterium | reverse complement strand
AAAGGTTTGTTTTTGTAGGTCATAAGTTCTTTTACTAGTATTCAAAAGTGCTGATAAGTGTAATTTTTTCCATAATCCCTCTACCAACAGGCTGTTATAAACATCGTTATTTTTGGTTAATTTTTGGTAAATTTTGTTTAACATAACACCGGCAAGATAAGTGTCTGAAGTATGATACACCATGGTTTTTCCTGGCGGGGATTTACTGGGGAACATCGTACAAGCCAAGGATATTTTTTCTTTATTTGTCATGCTAAGAAAGAATTTCAACATCCTTGATGAAGCTTCATCTTTATGCGGTTTCTTGGAAAGATAGTTACCCGTTCTCATATTGAGCAAATCATCAAGAATAACATTTTGCCATTTTTTTTCATCACACGTGGGGATGATTTTTTGTAATAAGACCTTGCTTACGCCAGGGAAAAGATGATCCAGACGCATGGTTACTAAGCCTGCAAAAATGCTTTTAGCCGTGGAATAAGAAGGTAGTGCTAATTGCTCACAGTAGGGATAATCACCATAACGTGTTTGACAATTCAGTTGATAGTTCTTACCCCCAACCACTATTCCTGACGTAGTAGAACCGGACAAAAAACGAGGTAAAAGTTTTTCAATTTTTAGGCGCGGATAGTCTTTTTTTAAATCAGCTTTAGAATATACTGCGATCTGATATTTTTGCTCATCAATAAATTTGTTAATAATTTTGTCTGCATTTGCAATCTTCTTATTCTGCCAGCTAACGGTTAATTTTGCAGCCAAATCAAATTGTAGATAGCTGCATGTTTCCGAGGTGATCTGAAAATATCCTAGTTGTTCTACCCGTTTAGGGTCCAGTATAAGCAGCATCAAGCCATTATGCGTACAGTTGGCATTTTTCTCCTGCAAAGAGAACGGTAGTACTATGCGACGATAAGCCGATTCATTTTTTTCTTGCCAAATTTTTCCGGGCGATACTTGCCATTCCCAATAGGGATGACTACTCCGCTGTATATTACTTACAGCCGGGATGATATCTTCACCATGTTGTACAAAATCAAACGCTAATGGTGGAAGCTGAGCTATTTCCATGTCTTCATTTAGAGAAATCTTATAACGATCTTTATATATTTTAAAATATTCACTTCCAGTAATTGCGTTGACCAACAAGTGTCCGGATAGGGGTTTATATTTCTGTTGCTGTTTTTGCAGAGGAATAAATATCGTTGTTTTAAAGGGTTTATTTACAGCACCCCTGCTCTGCAACCAGAGTAAAGACGGAACGGCTTTGGTCGTCTCAGTAACCTTGTCACTGACTGAATAGCTCCATAAAGTGGCACTGAAAAATAATAGCATCCATAAAAATAGTTTGAAATATGGTTTTGTATTACTCACAACAAATCCCTCGATTTTGCAATTTTTCTCTCAAGGGCTTTAATTGTTCTGCATAATTTCGCCAGAGATCAACCGATGTTTTGTAGATGGGTTGTCTTACCTGAGCCAAACTTGCAGTTGCAGATGGCGCAAAATTTTCTTTGATATTCACTAAGCCTTCTTGCTGGGGTAATTGACAGTATTTCAACATTCTGGAAACTTCTTTCTCCGGATTATTGACCAACATTCGATATTCTACATCCAAAAATCCATCACCGAATAACTGTTGCCAGTGACACATTAAGTCGTTATAGGCAATATAGTATTCAGCCAAGTCGTCCAGAGAATATGAAAATGGATATCCCATTCGAAACAGCGTTTTATACATGGCATAACAACTAGCAAGTGGATGCCTTTTAATATGGATGATTTTAGCAGCAGGAAACGCTTTTTTGATTAAACCAAGATATAAAAAATTAAGCGGTGTTTTATCGATAAGATAATCGCCTTTCACACCATACCCCTTAGTCGCGTGTGTATATCTGGTTGCTAACAAATTAAAATCAATATTTAGTGATTTTTCTATCAAATCCATTTTGCCTTTATTTGCGCCAACAGTATTAATTAATGAAAATGCAAAATTATTGATTTCTCCCAAGCCAGCTACTTTTGTATGATTACTTAATATTCTTTCGACAAGAGTTGTTCCACTTCTCGGCAATCCAACAATAAAAATTGGTGTCTCATGATTGTCGCTATTATTATTTTTTATCGTTTCTTCGCTAAAAACTTCAGATATTTTATTCATACTCATAACATCATTTTTTACCCTATAGCTCAATTGCTGGCGCCGTTTTTTTGCCGCTTGCTGCAAATAGTAAAATGATTTTTCGTGTTCGGCTAAATCTTCAAATTCTTTAGCTAATGAATATCCAAGTGTTATGAATGCCTGGTTAGAATTATTTTGCCGAGAAAACAACCGTTGAAGTTGTTTTATATTATTATCATTATTGTTTTTTTTACTTAAGCTACTGCGGGCATAATAAGCATCAAAGTCATCTGTTTGTATTGAAATTACTTTCTCAAGTAATTCTCTGGCTTTTTCAAAATCACCCATAATTAATAATGATGAGGCTAAGTTATAAAGATACTTTGGTTCTTCAGGACGTAAATTCAATGCTTGCTGATAACAACTCACCACTTTTTTATATTGACAACAATGAAGATACAACTCAGCTAACTTGGTGAGCATTTCCGGATCTTTTATCGACTGTTGGGTTTGAGTTGTTACCAGCAGATTATCAATAGTACTGATAGCAATCGCTGTCTCTCCACTATAAAGCAAACACTCAATATATCTTAATTTTAATAATTGTTGTTCTGTATTTAATTTTAATGCAGAAACAATACACTTTAGCATATTTTCAAACTCAGCATTTTGCTGGTATGCATGGCTTAATAATATTGATAGTTCAGGAAAGTCTGGTATTTTTTTTAAAATATCCTTAGAAAAAGCTATCGCTTGAATAGTTTCACCGTTCATTAACAATGCTTTTGCTTGCCTTTTATATTGTTCCAACAACTGTTTGCGTTCATGCATAATTAATTTCTGTTTTGAATTTTGCTCATTAAGACTTTTTTTCACCTACCCTAACATAAAAAAAGAGGCACATTAATATGTGCCCAATAGATACGCCATAAAAACATTTAAAATTGATAGGAAACTGTTAAGCCCAACGTCCTTGGCAACGCTATAAATTCTTTAGAACCATTGCCAAAATAGTTCTGCGCTGGAGACGTCCCCATGTACTGTTCTTTAAAAACGCCGGTGACACCATCTTCATTGCCCAAGTTCTTTATCCAAAAAGTAGCAGTCCAGTTTTCAGCATAGAAACTCGATGAATAGTCCCAAATAGCAAAGCCATCGAGGTTTTGTTTGAATCTAATTGAGTCACTGATGGCATTTTCCGTATCTGACTGATAATAAAAGGCAATACGGTTTGACCAATTCCAACCATTTTGTAGAAGCTTGGTATTGGTTAAAGAAAAGTTAATGGTGTACTCTGCTGTGCCAGGCAGTTGTGCACCAGCTGAAGCCACTGGATTTGCTCTTAGTAGATCATCCGGTGCGTAGACTGCATCATCAAGTTCTGCGGATGTTTTAGCCAGTCCAAATCCATAGTGCCATTGCTGAGCCTCACCCAAATACCCATCAATTTCTATCTCAATACCACTGGTTGTGGCATTACCAGCATTTTGCGCAGCAAAAAATCCCCAGTTTGTGGTTGCAGTATTAATTTGGATGTTTTTCCAATCGACATAAAAAACGGAAAAATTATAATTTAGAGCATTCTCAGTGGTCCCTTTGATGCCAAACTCATAGTTGGTGTTTGTATCGGGTTCAAACAACTGCCACGCGGGAGATTCAGCAAAAATACCAACCAACGGCACCGCATTCGCCCCCCCTCGTCGATACCCTTCAGAAATGGTGCCGTAAATCATTTTATCCCCGGCAAGATCATAACCCACATTTAATTTAAAAAGTGATCCCGTTTCTTTATCATTAAAAGTTGCGCTATCCGTAAAAGAAAATGCACTATAAAGACCAACGCCCATCTGGCTGTTATTGGTAAATTCATTATCATAACGCCTAGCACCCACCGTCATACGAAACGCATCTGAGAAGTTGTAGGTTAATTCACCGAAGAACGACAGCTCTTTATAATTTTGTTGTCGTCTATATTGAAAGTCATTATCATTAACCACCACGCCTGGGCCAAATGCAGCATCCGCCCAATTTTTGAATCCTCGCAGATAGCTATTCTGCGTTGCCTCAAGATCTTGATCCTGATAATAGAGACCAACCACATAATCAATTTTATTTTTACCATTTGAGACTAATCTAAGCTCTTCAATAACGGCTTTGTCAGAATATGTTCTGGCAGCCTCCGCCATGGGCCTGGGATAATTATAATAGAACGCGGCCAACCAATTGTTTTGGGCATAAAAACCGGTATTTTCACTAATACTGCTACCAGAATGGTCATAGCTTGAAGTACTGCTGGTCAAAGTGGCAAAACCCAAATCTAAATCCAATTCAAGACTCGCTAAATCAATATCTCTGGAAGAAGGTTCAAGCATCACAGAACCATTCTCGTACGGCTGGTAACGACGGCCATAGCCATCCAGACCATTGGTTTGCTGTCGCCGTCCGCCGACATCATCAGATTGAGTCTGATAGGTAAATAACCCTGAAAATGTTTCGCTGGGTTGAAATAATAGTGATAATCTGCTGAAAGAAATATCGACGGTATCAGCATCTTTTACCCGCTTAACTACCGATGTTGCTGCCAAGGGACCATCAGGTGCTACGGGCACTCTATTAGCGTCAAGTTGATAAACATTGGCATAGTCGGTGAGTCCGGCGTAATCCATTTTTCCGGTCACTATACGCATAGCAACACTATCACCTAATGGTACATTGAGGATAATATCCGTACTCCAACTCAGATCAGCAGAGCCCTCGGTTGAACTCATACCCGTGGTAATTTTAGCCGTAAACTCCCCAAGTTCTGGTTTATTTAAGATGTATTTGACCGTACCGCCTAATGAACCCGAACCATATAAAGTGGCCTGTGGCCCTCGTAAAACCTCAACGCGATTAATATCTTTAAGTACAATATTAGCGTATACCGGGGTATCATTCACATAAGTTGACACTGTGGGCACGGTTGAAAGTGCGTAATCACCTAATGCCGACCCATCGACGTTCATCCCTCGAATCATGATGCCATTGATCACCCCCGAGTTCCGATGACCACGATCGACGACAGCAACCCCTGGGATGTTTCTCATTAATTCAGCAGCATCTGTAATCTGTGCTTCAGCCAGCACTTCGCCAGAGATTGCTGAAATATTGTAAGGAATATCTTTGATGGATTGTTCTCTTCTATTAGCCGTGACAATAATGACATTTTCTTTACTTTCATCAGTGCTGGCTTTATCTTTCTGTGATTCAGCAGCAATCCCCGAAGTAGAAAACAATAAAGCTGCAGATATTGCACTGGCAACCGTTGTAAGTTTAAAAATTTTAATTGGAGTTATCTTGTCATGCTTCATTGAATTCTCCTCCACCAGAGGTTTTAATTATTATGAGGACTATTTAAGAACAAGCTACATGAGAGTCACTTATTCGAATAGCACCAGTTAAGTATTAGCTATGAGTCCAGTTTTAAACTCGCCTATAAACTTTCATTTTTTTTGTATCATTTTTTTGCGGAATTTTAAGCGATCCAAGTGCTGCCAGAGCGCCAGGATTATTTCTATCTTGGTATACCGGGAAATTGACAGGTTGATCTCTAAAACTTTTCAGCGTTTGACATAATCCGTGAATTCCCCTTTCACGCACACGTCGAACAAGATCAAAATCAAGTTGCACCGGTATCACTTCACCACCGACACTGGCTTGATAAATGGTTTCTCCTTGCGGGCCCACAATAATAGATTGACCGTAACCAATTTCTCCAGCTGCATTGATATTAATAAGGTAACTTTGGTTAACCACCGCATTCGCCTGCGCCAGCACTAATTCTACTGGACGGTCTATGGTATTTGTCAGGGTGGGGCAAAGGATAGCTTCCGCCCCCATCCATGCCAAGGTTCTACTAACTTCCGGAAACCATTGATCATAACAGATCATCAAACCGAATTTGCCAACACTAGGCACTTCAAAAACCACAAAAGAATCACCTGCTGATATATCTTTTTCATAAGGGAAAAAAGGAAATATTTTTCGGTAACGGGCAACAATCTCTCCTTGCGGATTGATCACCGGGGCGGTATTAAACAGCTTCCCACCTTTCTTCTCAAAATAGGAGCCTGGTATTAACCAAATGCCATGTTTAGAAGCCAGCTCACAGAAGCATGATTCCATTTCACCACCATTTTCCTGAGCATATTCATGATTTGTGCCGTAAGCATTTAATTCACCCAGAACTATCATCTCAATCCAGGGGAATCTGGTCATCACCTTCTCTATTTCTAGAGACAAAATAGCCAGATTATGTTGATTTTTTAGTGGAAGTTGTAAACCTGCAACTGCAAACTGAGACATCACTACCTCGAGAAAACTTATTCATGCGTTGTAATATAATGAGTCCAGAAGAAAATCTATAGAACCAGATTAATGCTTTAGACTAGACCAGTTGAAAGCCTGTTTTGGCATTTTTTTGAATGATGGCTGTATCAACAAGCCGGCCTTTTTGATTAAACCAGCAAATTTTATGCCCTTCAATGGTAATATAAAAGCCTGCCTGCTCACCATAAGCCCATTGTTCCCACTGCCGATACCATAAATCATGATCAACCCACCAATGTCCTTTGTCATAATCATCATGAGCATGTCCTGCACAACCCAGCATTTTACCATCGGCTCTTAATTCTATGCTACAAGGCTCCCCATATACCGTTTTGCAAATGAGTGTTGCTCCTGCCAACTGCGCAAATATTTGACTATTACGCAAAGGTTTTTGTGGGTATTTATCCAGCGTTATTCTCAGCTTCCCGGAAAGTTCACGAATAAGTATGGAGAGTTTGTCCACGCCTTCACGAATCTTGTCTTTTTCCAAACTGGTCACGCCCATTCTAAAACAGGGGGCTTCAAGGTTATTCTTAAAATGATTTTTATCAAAGTAATAATCCTCTACCGGTTCAATCAAGATACCCTGTTTTGCCGCTTTTTGGGTCAATTCGGTTACTGAAATCTGCGGCGGACACTTCACCCAAAACGCCGTTCCACCCTGATTGGGAATGGTTAGAATTGCTTGAGGCAAATAATGATTCAGAGCATCCCTGAGTGCAGTCCAACGGTCAGAAAATATTTTATTAATACGCATCATAAACGTATCATAATGACCCAGCGAGATAAAAAATGCGGCGGTTCGTTGATTACTTTTAGCAGGATTCCCCACCATCAATCGCCTTAATCGCCTAGCTTCAGTAATCAATTTTGGCGCAGCGACTATAAAACCTAACCCCAGACCCGGTGCCAATGCTTTGGGTAATGCCGAGACATAAATAACACGATTATCATTATCCAAGCTGCGTATAGCAGGGCTCGGATTACCAAAATGATTACGCTCACACTCTGAATCATCTTCGATGATGAGTTGATCTTTTCGCTTTGCCATCGCCAATAATTGTTGTCGGCGTACCATCGGCATGGTGACCGCAGTAGGTTGCTGATGACTGGGAGAGACAAAAATTAAATGGCAAGCCGCTAACGCCTGATTGATTAATAACCCGTGTTCGTCGATGGGTTGAGGGAATATTTGGCAGCGCGTCAGTGCCAAACAATTTCTCAAAACAGATGAACCTGGGTCTTCCATTGCAACTTTGGTTTGTTCATCACTGAGTAAATAAGCTAATAAATAAAGCGCATGCTGGCTGCCGGATGTGATGAGAATCTCTTCTCGAGTTGCGTTGATACCTCTTCGTGGTAGAATTTTGGTGCGAATTTCTTCGACCAGCATAGCATCATCCGCATCGCTTTCAATCTCTAGTTGAGTGGCTTGCAAATAGCCAAAGGCCAGGCGACTGGCCTCTTGCCATTGAGCAACTGGATAAAGTGAGGCATCAAATTTTCCATCAATAAAAGGGTACGGATGTTTCTGCCAGTCACCAGGCCAAATAAAATCCAGCGTGCCAATATCATTAATTTTAATCTTCTGTTGCCATCTCTGCTCATCAACAGCGACTTTTTTAGGTTCATGGCAAAAATTAAGGCGACCATTGAGAATTTGCTCATCAACAAAAAGGCCACTACGCTCACGACTGATAATAAAACCTTCATCAATCAACTGGTTATAGGCGAGAACTACTGTATTTCTGGCAACTTTGAGTTGTTTGGCTAATTTTCTCGAAGACAATAAGCGTTGCCCCGCCGGTAGAACACCCGAAAGAATAGCATCGACCAGTTTTTGTCTGATCTGATTTTGTAAGCCCAAACTACTGTCTGGATCCAAACGGATCAATAATTCCATATTACAATAATTGTCCTAACATCTACTTTATCCCGTCTTCAAAACAATCGGCTAAAAGTGTTAAACCCTCGGCTATTAATTTATCACTAATGGTCAATGGCGGCAAAAAGCGGATGACATTACCTCGGCTGCCACAACTGAGTAGCACTAAACCCCGTTTATAGGCTGCGGTCACTAGCCGTTTGGTCAACTCTGCGTCGGGTTGTGCTGCATCACCATTTTTTACCAATTCAATCGCAATCATCGCACCCATCACGCGAATATCTCCAATACTTTCTTTAAATTTCTGTTGTAATGGTTGTAAATGTTTGAGGAATTCAACGCCTATTTGATGTGCTCTCGCAACCAAACCTTGTTGCTCGATGATATCCAGCACAGCCAAACCAGCAGCACAACCAAGCGGGGAACCCGCATAAGTTCCGCCAAGACCACCCGGCAAGGGAGCATCCATTATCTCACTTTTCCCCACCACAGCTGCAATCGGAAAACCGCCAGCTATACCTTTCGCCATCGTCATTAAATCGGCTTCAAGATGATGGTGATGTAAACAGAACATTTCGCCAGTTCTGGCAAAACCTGTTTGAATTTCATCTGCTATCATAATCATACCGTGTTCATCACATAACGTTCTGATAGCTTGCAAAAATGTTGTAGAAGCAGGATAAAAACCGCCCTCTCCCTGAACCGGTTCGATAATCATGGCAGCAATATCTTCCGCATCAATTTCGACTTTAAAGAGCGTCTCCAGCGCGTTTAAACTTTGCGCCTCACTGATACCATGATATTTAATCGGAAAAGGCACATGGTAAATATCATTGGGAAAAGGGCCGAAAAGCTTTTTGTAGGGTGTCATCTTTCCAGTCAAACCCATAGTCATATTCGTCCGTCCATGAAAACCACCATTAAACGCAATAATACCTCGTCTACCGGTATATGCACGGGCAATCTTGATACAATTTTCTACGGCTTCTGCACCTGTGGTGACATAAATGAGTTTTTTTTCACTCTTTCCTGGCGCAGCTTTGGTTAATTTTTCCGCCAAAGTAATGGCATTTTCATAAGGAGTCACCATAACGCAAGTATGGCTAAAATCATCCAGTTGCTTCTTAAGTGCCTTAACAATTTGCGGATGACAGTGGCCAGTATTGGAAACGGCAATCCCACTACCAAAATCAATATAACGCTTTCCTTCAACATCCCACAACTCGGCATTCTGCGCCTGTTTAATATAAATATCTGCCAGATTGCCTTGTCCTCGAGCAATCACCTGCGTTTTGCGATGCTGAAGTTGCTTATTCGTTTTCATTTTATTTCCCGTTTCACCGATGATGCAAAGAAAGGCTCATCTTACAGATGAGAATGTTTTTTTTCTTGTTGATAGATAAATCTTACGCTAAAAATGAAGAAATTTGCTATTGAATGCTGATCCAATAGCAGCAGGAAATGCTGTTTTAAAAACCATAGCCAAAGAATTATCTTTTCCTTTTATTCGCTAATATTGCTCAGATGTTTTATTGGATAGGATTTTTTGCACAGTATTTCTTTCATCACCACGTAACTATGATATTGACTAATACCCAGCTCTGAATCGAGTAATTTTTGTATGGTATTTTGGTAGTGAATAATACTGCGACAAGTAAACTTAAGCAGGTAATCAAAGCCACCACTGGCAAGATAGCATTCCATGACCTCTGGTACATTTGCAATCTCTGCTTCAAAAAACTGATGATCTTCAAGGGTATGCTCGGCAATGGTTATCTGCGTAAAAACCTGAATTGTTTCAATAATCCTGTTGATATCAATGAGTGCTTGATAACATCGAATCAAGCCCATTTTTTCTAAGCGTTTGACCCGTTGCAAACAAGGGCTGGCTGACAAGGAAACTTTTTCTGCAAGAGCAATATTTTTTATTCGACCATTTTCTTGCAATGCAACCAGAATGGCAATATCAATTCGATCGATTTTGTGTTCATAAGTCATTTTATCGTTATCTCTAAAGAACATCTAAAATGGGTATATGAAATATATTAGCACTAATACTAAAACAATGAGTCGTTCTCGGTTAGAATACAAAAAATAACGATTATAGCGACCTTAACACCATGCAGTGATAAAGGTTCAGATTAATTTTGGGGAATTTATGTCGAGTGCATTAACTATCTATGCAGGCACCAGCGCTTTTCATGAGATAAAAAAACATGGTATTTCTCCCGAGCAAATAAAAGTGTTAGCCGGAGCGGCTGGCGGACCGAAATGGTTTACTTTGTACGGTCTTGATCAATATTTATTTGGAGAATTTTTTCCACAAAAGCAGGATGTTCTTGAAACCATCGGTGCCTCAGCTGGCGCTTGGCGCATGGCTTGCCTGGCTCAAGCCGATCCAGTATCAGCTATCGATCGATTGGCAAAACATTATTCCGAAGAATGCTATTCTGATAATCCTTCGGCTGCCGAAATCACCTCCCATGCCATAATTATGCTGGATAAGGTGCTGGGAGAGAATGGTGCAGTGGAAATTATCAACAATAAAAAAATTCATAGCCATTTTGTTACTAATCGCAGCAAAGGCCTTTTAACTTGCGAAAACCCACCGCTATTAATTACAGGCTTGATACTCAGTGCTTTTTTAAATATGTTTAGCCGTTCTACCATGCAATATTTTTTTGAACGTGTCGTTTTTCATAGTAGTCTCAAACATAACCGTCTCGAACATAACGGCCTCGAAGATGAGGCGTTTTTTAAGCTCGACTCCTTTCCCACAATTAATATTTCACTGACTCAACAAAATTTGAAAAAAGCATTACTCGCTTCAGGTTCTATACCTGTAGTGCTGGAAGGTATTAAAGATATTCCAGGCGCTCCCAAGGGTATCTATCGGGATGGGGGTATTACTGATTATCACTTTGACTTTCCCTTCCTAAAAGAACCAGGGCTGGTATTGTATCCTCATTTTTCCAGAACAGTTTTACCCGGCTGGTTTGATAAAAAAATCCCCTGGAGAAAAATCACCCCGGCATATTATCACAATGTTATCCTTGTGGTGCCATCTGAAGATCATGTTGCCAAGCTACCTTTTGGGAAAATTTCGGATCGTAACGACTTCAAAAATATGGCAGATAAAAATCGCATACAATATTTTAATACGGTGCTGAGTGAGAGCCAACGTCTTGGAGAGGAATTCCGGCTGCTGGTTGAAACCGGTAAAGGAATTGATAAGATACTACCCCTGTTTCCAGCATAAAAATCATTGCAGCAGATGATGACAATAACTGTCATAACGGTATTGTAACAAGGACACTGTCACAACGGCACTGTAACAAAAAAACTGTATTTTTTTGTCGCATAATATTCCTTATCATCACAATAACATTTTTACTTTTTCCAATTGGTGTAGATCGCTATATAAAGCATTGAGTTGTTCTTTATTCTTTGCCAAAATATTTACTGTTATCGAATGATAGTTGCCTTTTTTACTCAATTTTATTGTGGGATGATATTCTCCCGGGGCATGCTTTTGTACTATGGCCATCACTTCTTCAAGCAATTTTTCATCCGCAACGCCCATTATTTTCACAGGAAAATCACAGGGGAATTGCCATAGTTGCGCTATTCTTTGTGCTTCATCCTTATTCATTTGCTCATGGCCTGTTATCAAATTTTATTGCGTGAAAAGAGCCTTTTTATCTTTGATAAATTGCCTCACAGTTTTTTTCCAAACCGGGCCAGGTTTGCCATCGCCTACCGCGATTCCATCAACTTCGATAACGGGACGAATTTCTTTGGTCGAACTGGTTAGCCACACTTCATCAGCCTGTAAAATATCATCCAGTGTTAAATCTTTTTCAATCACTTCATCGCCTAGCCTGGCGATTAAATCAATTACCATTTGACGTGTTATCCCTCCCAGAATACGATTATCGTGGGCAGAAGTTATCACCTGGCCCGCTTTAATAATAAACAGGTTACTACTGGCTCCCTCTGTAACAATGCCGTCCTTAATGACAAAGGCTTCATCTGCCTTGGCATCACGAGCAATCTGACTGAGTAAAACATTTCCCAGTAGTGAGGTACATTTTATATCACAACGTTGCCAGCGAATATCCTCCGTGGTCACCACCTTGCAAGGATGAATATCTTCAATTTCAACAGGGGGGGGCAATGCCCATACCATGGCAAAAATTGTTGGTTGTACCTTGTCGGGAAATCGATGTATTCGTGTATCTGCAGCACCTCGGGTTATCTGTAGATATAATCCCAGATTTCCTCCACCATTTTTAGCGATAAGCGCTTCCATCATTGCCTGCCATTGCTCGGCATTCCAGTCCAGCTGTAACTGAATTTGTTCAAGCGAATAATTTAACCTTTTGATATGTTCAGCCAGCAAAAAAAGTTTTCCATTGTAAACAGGCACAACTTCATAAACACCATCGCCAAATAAAAAACCTCGATCCATGACGGATATCTGTGCTTGATTTTTCTCCATGAATTTATCATTCAAGAAAACAATATCTTGGGTCATTTTCATACGCTCTTTTATCGGCTTAAAACCAGGAGTCAATTTTCAAGCTCATCCAGTCCCCGAAACGACTAAACATTCCACCTTCCTGCATATCCTGCAACGCAACCAGCGGTACTTCTTTAATATCGACACCATCAATTTTGAAAAATAATTTTCCCACAACCTGCCCTTTTTTTACTGGCGCTTCGATGGTATCTCCTGAGGAAAATTCAGCTTTTAGAGATTTCACTTTGCCTCTGGGTACTGTGATATAAACCGGTTTGGTGATCCCCACATCTAATTGATCTTCTGCGCCATACCAAACCCGCATTTTATGCAATGATTTACCTGCCCTCAAAGGGGATACCGTACGGAAAAAACGAAAACCCCAGTTCAATAACTTTTTACTTTCCTGTTTCCGGGCTTGTTCACTTCTTGTTCCCATAACAACCGCTATAAGACGCATATTATCCTTGGTGGCCGACGACACCAAACCATAGCCAGCTTCTTTGGTATGGCCTGTTTTTAAACCGTCAACAT
>CAZKUH010000019.1:4494-13947 GCA_964555895.1 uncultured Enterobacterales bacterium | reverse complement strand
GAATAAAGAACGCAAAAAATAGAATCTGGTCACTCTGCCGAATTAACATCATTGCTTATTTTGTGTTCGGCCGGTGGTGCTGAGAGTGTAGTTTTTGCCGTCAAGAAAATAGCCAGACCAACGATAATAATCCCAAGCCATTGCCAAAGGCTCAAAGATTCTGAAAAATACATCACACCAAGGTATATTGCAAAAACAGGAGAGAGGAAGCTAAACACATTGAGTTTGTATAATGGCGCTTTACTCATTAACCAAAACCATAAAATAAAGGGTAGCGCCGTGCCAAAAACGACCATGACACTGACTAGCCAGGTGTAGGTTGTTGTCAGATTAAGTGTATTAAAATCATTTTGTGCATAACTTAACAAGCCCAGTGGTATGGAGCCGATTAATAACTGGAACCCCATACCATAGAAAATATCAATTTTATTGGCTATTTGCTTGAGCAAAATATTACTGATCGCGATACCCGTTGCCGCAATAACGACATAAGCAATACCGTCAACTGCTTGGTTGCCTGCGTTAAAGAGTGATTCTGCGCTGATGATTAAAATTCCAAAAAAACCCAAAAATATGGCTGATATTGCCGATTTATGCAAATGCTCTTGCAGAAAAAACCAACCCAGTAAACTGGCAAATAAGGGTTGAGTACTTGCCAAGACCGTCGCTAGACCTGGGGAAAGTAATAAACTTGCCGAAAACATCGCCCAAAAACCTATCGCTGTAGCACTTATGCCAATAGCGCCTATGTAGATCCAGCTTTTTAGTGATTTGGGTAGGGGGCGCCGGTAGAGCATTGCCAGCAGGATCAACAAAATTCCTGCCAACAAAGCCCTGAGAAAGGCGGTTAACATAACCGGGGCAAAAGGTATGCTTAATGCTATTAATGGGTAACAAATTGCCCAGAGCAACATGACAAAAACGGCTAGCGCCGAGACTATAATCATTATGTATCCTTGGTTTACCCCAACTTAGCATTTTGCATGATTATGGGTATCCATTGAGCTTTTGCTGGTTAAGCCGGTCGCTGGCGAAAAAAGTTATCAACTTGATAGTATTCAGCGTTTAAGGGCTTTAATTTTAAACTTTTTACCATCTTCCAGCCGATAGGCCATCAAAAAATTCCCCCAGACGCAACCCGTATCAACCGCAATTAAATGTTTGCTGGCAGTCTGTCCCATCAAGGCAGCCCAGTGACCAAATATTACTCGAGGTAGCGGCAACGGGTGCGCCATCACAAACCAAGGCTGCAAATTTTTGTGATGGCGGTTTGGTGAAGCCTTGCTCTTAAGTTCGAGTGCGCCTTTATTTGTACAAAAGCGCATCCTTGTCAGTGCATTGGTGATATATCTCAGCCGAGAGAAACCCTTGAGATTTTCTTTCCAAACGGCGGGTTCATTACCAAACATACAGCGATAGAATTTTTTTCTTTTGTTGCTTTGAATCATTAAACTCAGTTCAGCGGCACAGAGCATGGTTTTAGACAATGTCCATGGTGGCGGGATGCCCGCATGGACCATCAAGGTATCCTGTTTCAAATCATAATGAGCAAGCGGTTGTTTTTCGAGCCAACACATCAAATCTGCAGCATCTTTTGCTTTAAATAACTTTCTTAAGGTGATGGGCGGTCTTTGTTTTAAATGCCATTTAGCCAAACAGCTTAAATCATGGTTACCTAATACTGTTATGGCAGATTTCCCCAGCGATTTAACAAAACGCACGCATTCTAAAGATTTTGGTCCTCGATTGACCAAATCGCCAACAAACCACAGCGTATCTCTTTCAGGGTTAAAATTGATTTTTTTGAGCAAAGCCTGAAGTTCATCATAACAGCCCTGCAAATCGCCGATGGCATAAGTTGCCATTAATGGATCAGCCTGGTGGCTTTAAGATGAAAGCGCGGTATTTCCGCGACAAACGATTCGCCCTCGTCGGACAACATATCATAGCGACCTTGCATCATACCCACAGGCGTTTCCAATAGAGTACCGCTGGAATATTCATAAGTATCGCCAGCTTCCAGTCGAGGTTGCTGCCCGATGACACCGGCTCCCTCTACTTCAAGTACTTGCTGATTACCATCAGTGATCACCCAATGTCTTGCCATCAGTTGTAGTGCTTGTTGACCCGTGTTGCGGATTGAAACCTTATAGATAAACACATATTTTTCCAGATCGGGATCCGATTGTTCGGGTAAATAATGTGCTTTGACTGTAATTTCAATATTAAACTTTGAAACCTTTGTACTCATTTAATACTCAAATATAATAATCATTCAGGCTACTTTAGCTTAATTTCAATAATATTTCCTCACAAACACCGCATCCCGAGCTGCCATTCATGTAAAATAGCGATAATACAGAGCGTGAGAGTAAAGGGAAGCAACATATGACAAAAAAAATCGTATTGATAACCGGAGCCAGTTCTGGTTTTGGCGCCGCGATCGCTAAACATTATGCAACCTTGGGTTATAAGTTAATACTGGTCGCGAGAAGGTTGGATAGACTGCAAACTATCCGTGAAGCAGTAGATGTGGACTGCCATTTAATAAAATTGGATGTTCGCGATCGAGAAGCTGTGGAGGATGCTATTAACAGTTTACCAGCGGATTTTGTCGATATAGATATTCTTATCAATAATGCTGGCCTCGCTTTAGGGCTTGAACCAGCCTATGCCGCCGCAATACAAGATTGGGAAATCATGGTCGACACTAATATCAAAGGTCTGATGTATTTCACGCGTGCAGTTTCTTCCGGCATGGTTGCTCGCCACTCGGGTCATATTGTTAACGTAGGTTCTATCGCAGGTGACTGGCCGTACCCTGGCGGAAATTGTTATGGTGCGAGCAAAGCTTTCGTCAAGCAATTTTCTTTAAATCTACGAGCCGATTTTCATGGCACCCGCATTAGAGTAACCAATATTGAGCCGGGTCTCGCTGAAACCGAGTTTTCCGTGGTTCGTTTTCATGGCGATCAACAAAAGGCCGATAATATCTATAAGAAATTACAACCACTGGTTGCAGATGATATCGCGGAGGCAGTGATTTGGGCAACGAGTTTACCAGCGCATGTGAATATCAACAGGATTGAGATTATGCCGACCTGTCAGTCTTTCGGCCCGCTGGTTCTAGACAAATAATCAACATAATCTCTTGGTAGCACAGGTTAACAACGATGTGGCATACAATTTTAAACATTAGCTTGTTACCACTACTTTTACTGCAGGGGATTATTGTTAAAATTCGCACGCCGAAACTGGCTGAAGCAGCAGGCGTTCGTCAGGGCGAAGCGGGGGATAAAACGCAGCCGCGAATAACAGTCCTTTTTTTGGGTGATTCCGCGGCCGCCGGTGTTGGCGTTACTCATCAAAGCCTGGCACTTTCAGGCCAAACGCTAACCCACTTGAGTGACCATTTACAGATAAATTGGCTTTTACTGGCTCGATCTGGCGCAAACACACAGCAGATCCTCAACACCTTGGCTACTTCACCGTGTAAAAAGTACGATTTTGTCATTGTGTCTTTAGGGGTCAATGATGTCATCTCGTTTATTTCACAAAACCAATGGCAAAGTCTTACGCAGAGACTCATTAGCGTTTTAAAAGAATCGTTAGGTGTAAAACACATTATTTTTACTGCGATACCCCCGCTGCACCAGTTTCCTGCGTTGCCGCAACCACTGCGTTTCATGTTAGGTCAACGTGCCAAGCAATTTAACCGTCGCTTAAAAGAACTTTGCGGGACAGATCCTAGCGTTAGTTTGTTGGAGATTTCATTTTCAGCAGCACCTGCATTTTTTGCTGCTGACGGGTTTCATCCGGGTAAAAAAGGTTACGCCAAGTGGGGGGAACAGGTAGCCAAAATAATTGAAGCAAAAACCGCCGTTGGAAAGGTGTAATAAAGCAATCATTTTGATGACCACTCGATAAATTTAAACGGATTTTTTGCAAGAATTTGAGGAAAGATTATCCAGGTCTATTTTCTATGAATGGCATGGTTCGATTTTTTTCGGCGACGATTTTTGCCAGACTTACTACTACGATGATGTTTGCTACCCAGTAACTGTCTTTGGTAGGCTGACAACATGGGCAGTAATTCCTTCATTGCTTTGCGATAAACATCCCGTTTGAAAGCAATAACCCTTCTGGCAGGATACCAGTAACTCACCCATTGCCAACCATCAAATTCAGGCTTGTCATGACTGTCGAAAGTTAATTTGGATTCCTCGCATTTCATCCGTAACAAAAACCAACGTTGCTTCTGACCTATACACAACGGCTTTGAATTCTGTCTTATCAACTGTTTCGGCAAACGGTATTTTAACCAATTTTGAGTGGAGCCAATGACAACAACGTCATCTTTCTCAAGACCAACTTCTTCAAAAAGTTCTCGGTACATGGCCTGCTCTGGGGTCTCACCCTCATCCACACCACCCTGTGGAAATTGCCAGCTGTCCTGTCCAAAACGACGACACCAGCATAATTGTCCTTGCCTGTTAGTGATAATGATCCCAACATTGGGCCTAAAGCCTTCTGAATCAATCACTGAGCTATCTCATCTAATGCTTTTGTTCATTCTTCCATAGCTGGGGCAATCTGGCAATTTATAACGTACTTTCTTCATGGATTTCTGCAATTAAAACAAGCCAATTAAAAAATTCACTGATGAAAACATAATTTTTACTGGAAATTCAGTATGTTACTGTAGTTTTCTATGATGATTAAAACAGAAGCTGGTTTTATATTTTGCTAAGCTATAAAATAGTGACAACCTTGAGGAAATAATATTCATGACCCTAGCTTCTGACACTTTATCGTTAAATGACAGATTGTTGCAATTACAAAGTAATGTCTTGCGAATTGCTGGTTGTACGCTGGGTGAAATTGCAACTTCTTTGGATATCATGGTTCCTGAAAATTTGCTTAAAAACAAAGGATGGGTTGGACAATTAATTGAAACCGCTTTGGGCGTAGAAAATAATTCACGGCCTGAGCCTGATTTTCCTGAGTTAGGCATTGAACTAAAAACCCTACCTATTAACCATAATGGCAAACCCAAAGAATCAACATATGTTTGTGTGGCGCCTTTAATGCATCTGGCAAATCTACGCTACCAGGATTCAGTAGTTGGAAAAAAACTGGCGCATGTACTCTGGCTTCCCATTGAAGCAGACAAGACGATCCCGCTGGCTAGTCGTCGTATCGGCCAGGGTATTTTTTGGAAAGCAAACGATGAGGAATTAAAACAGTTAACCGCAGATTTTGATATGCTGACTGATCAAATTGCCCTCGGGGAAGTAGAAAATATAACCGCGCACCAAGGTACTTTCTTACAGCTTCGACCCAAAGCCGCAAATTCAGCTGTGTTAACGGAAGCCATTTCACCAGAAGGAACCATAATGAAGACTTTACCGCGGGGTTTTTATTTGCGACCGATTTTCACCCAGAGAATATTGCAACATTTTTATTGATCGCAGATAGCTTCAATTATTTTAGCAAGCCTATTATTATGTGAATAACGCAGGGAGATATGGCTTGAGCAACGCGCTTAACTAGCAAAACAATGCGGAGAAAAAAAAGACATATGGATAAATTAATTGAGTTTATTTTGAATCGGAAGACCTCTTATAGTTATTGGCATTATTATTATTTTAAAATTTGACGCTATCTTTTTGGCGTGAAGCAAAGCATTGTAAATGACCCGTTCCAAGACATAATCACCAGGTAATAATGATGGCAGATAAAAACTATTCCACTGCAACTAAAAAAAGAAAATGGGGTAAAAAAGAACGCGGGAGCTGGCTTAAACTGCAAACGGTTAAACGCAGTTATTTTACAAATATAGTTGCTACATTGAAAGCGCTCAGCGATCGTTTTGCTATTGTACAATATGGGTTGTTGTCGTATGCTGCGGAAAAATATCCGCTCTATTTGCTAAAAACTTCACCTTGGGATGAGCATAAAAAATCTGTTTTAATCACGGGAGGTGTGCATGGTTACGAAACCAGTGGCGTGCTTGGAGCACTTAGGTTTGCTGAAAACGATGCCGGTAATTATGCGGATTATTTTAATTTTGTCATAGCGCCTTGTGTCAGCCCATGGGGATATGAAACCATCAATCGTTGGAACCCCGAGGCCATCGATCCTAATCGATCGTTTTATGCAAACTCACCAGCAAACGAAGCTTCGTTGTTAATGAAAATGCTGAAATCTCTCAAACTGAACTTAACCGCACATTTTGATTTACATGAAACTACCGATAGCGACAACAGTGAATTTATGCCGGCATTGGCAGCGAGAGATGCAAAAGAACTGGTGATCTGGGAAATTCCTGATGGTTTTTATGTGGTCGGTGACAAGGCAAATCCGCAAACTGAATTTCAGCGGGCAATTATTACAGCCGTTGAAGCAGTGACACACATTGCGCCACCGGACAAAACAGGCTGTATTATTGGCGAGCCAGTGACTGACAAAGGTGTGATCTACTATGAAAACAGAAAATTAGGTCTATGTAGCGGCTTTAACCGCAGTCGTTTCTGTACGACAACGGAAGTTTACCCTGACAGTCCAAGGGTAAACAATGAAGATTGCATCAAGGCACAAGTTACGGCGATTAAAGGTGGTCTGGATTATATCATTGAGACAGAATTGTTGTCAGGTTCAGAGAAAGTCGGTTGAGAATTAAAATTATGAAAAAAACAGGTATGAAATACTTCAAGATGTATCAGCATAAAGACCCAATATTATGAATTGGAAGTTAAATGCTAAGCCAGTAAAATATCCCGTACAACCTGCATACCTTCTCCACCCCCTTTTTCAATTAGACAACAGTTAGCTTGTTGTTCGGTTGAAGGCATGTTGGGATCAATGATGTATTTTGGCGTGCTGTCCTTCACGTACTGCAATAGGCTGGCTGCTGGATAAACTTGAAGAGAGGTACCAATAACAATGAAAACTTCAGCCGTCAAGGTTTCAGCGATAGCACGATCAAACAAAGAAACAGCTTCCCCAAACCAGACAATATGCGGGCGGAGTTGAGAACCTTTTTCACAAAGATCACCGGTTTTTAGCTCCCAGCCAGTCATGGTATAAACCAGCTCGGGATCGACGGTACTCCTTGATTTGAAAAGTTCTCCATGGAGATGGATGACCCGAGATGAGCCAGCTCTTTCATGCAGATCATCGACGTTTTGTGTTATCACAACAACTTCAAATTGTTGTTCCAGTTCGGCAATTATTTGGTGCCCACGATTGGGTTTAGCGTTAAGGGCTTGTTTGCGCCTTTGATTGTAAAATTGCAGCACTAATGCCTGATCATGTAACCAACCCTCAGGTGAAGCTACTGCCATGACATCATGGCCTTCCCACAGGCCTCCTGCGTCCCGAAAAGTTTTAATGCCGCTTTCAGCGCTGATACCCGCGCCGGAGAGGATGACTATTTTTTTCATTGGCTCAAGCTAAAAGAGCACATTTTGTAGGGAAATTATGAGCCCCATTTAATCACCTCATTGAGCAAGGGTTTCGTTTGGTGCCAGATATTATAGCTTGCGCCAGCTTGAGAGACGAGCATTCCCCAGCCATCCGCAATGATATTAAAACCTTGATCTTGTGCCCAGCAAATGCCAGATTCCGCAGAATTACCATATTTTAAATCGTAGTAGGCAGCGTCAGTATTTATGTTAAGCGGGATATCGGGGAATTGATGCAATGAAAGACCGTTGATTATCATGTCAAATTTAAAGGTTGTTAATTGCGCCATGGTAGCCGCCGTGACCTGGCCAAATTGAGAAAATTTATCAACCAGTTGTTGTGCTTTTGCATGGGTTCGGTTGTGTATGACAACCTGCTCAGGATCATGTTTTAATAACGGTGCAAGAATGCCTCTGACGGCGCCGCCAGCTCCCAGCACTAATATTTTTTTATTTTTTAGTGTAACTTGTAGCCGTTCAATATCTTCTATAAAGCCGATACCATCGGTGTTGTCCGCATAAATTTGAAAATTTTTCATCCAGAGCGTATTGGCGGCGCCCGCGATTTTAGCATTTTCCGAAACAACATCAGCGAGAAGAAACGCGGATTCTTTGTGTGGTACCGTGATATTCAAGCCCTTACCACCGGATTCAAAAAACTGCGAGACTGCCAATAAAAAATCCTCAGCAAGCACATCAACTTTGTCATAAACCAGATACTGCTGCAAAGAGTCAGCAAACTGTTGATGAATCTTTGGCGATAAACTTAAAGCCACGGGATGGCCGAATAATGCATAACGATCGATGTCCATTAATCATCTTCCTTCGTCGGAAATTGGTAATCTCTTTCTACTTTTGCCACTCGGACACGGTAATTTAGATACCAATTTTGCTGTCCTAGTTTCTGCGCAAGTTGGTGTTCCAGTTCATTTTTCCAGGCGGTGATGGATTTTTCATCTTTCCAGTATGAAACGGTGATACCCAGCTTGTCATCTCGTGCCGATTCTATGCCTAGATATCCAGGTTGTTGCTGGGCCAGGGATGCCATTTTATTTGCCATAAGAACGTAGCCTGTTGCTGGAGTTTTGAGACGGGATGAGAAAATCACGGCATAATAAAAATTCATCGCTTATGTGCCTTTAAGAGCTGAGTTTGAAATATGCCTACATTTAACCAAATACGCAACAATTTGGTTAAAAATCAGCAAGGTTAATTAACTTTTTATTCAGCAGCAGTTAAGAATCAAAGCGTTAGGATTGGCGTAATATTTGCTTTGAGTTAGCTGGCTTTTAATACTTGGCAAAAAAATAAGTGTAACTTTTTGCGGCCAAGTGGCCTAAAAAAGGATACGGCCATTGTTTTATGGGACAATTTACAATAATTAGAGGTAACAAAATGAAAAAAATAATGTTGGGTTTGTTGGTAGTGGTGTCGCTGACATTAAGCGGTTGCGTCATTGTAGCGGGTGATAGAGACGGTACTAGGGGAAAGGATTCATGGCAAGTGAAGCAGCGGGAGAATCGCCAGGCAATCGCTCAACTACAAATTGGTGCATTAAAAAAAGATGTGTTAAATATACTGGGAGAGGCTGATTTTTCCGAGGCTTTCACTGATAAAGGAAAAAACATTCAAGTATTTTATTTTCGCACCCAGAGAAACCGTGGCGATGACAAAACCACCCGAGATGAAACCACCGCAGTCGTCTTTGTTGATAATGTTCTCAAAGGTTGGGGAGCAAACGCCTTAAATAAGGTGTTGAATTTTACGCAGTAACGCCCACACCAGGTATTCGAAGCGCCAGGCTCCCATCATGGCAAATAAAAATCGGCTATGAAGAGGCTCCGTTACCGTTTAAAACGATTATTGTCCAAGGATGGACAACATTTTATAAAAAGTTAATAGTTGCTGTTGTCATCCTCATCCTAAAGTTACGGTCATCCTAATCCTAAAGTTATTGTCATCCTAATCCTAAAGTTATTGTCATCCT
>CAZKUH010000019.1:0-4394 GCA_964555895.1 uncultured Enterobacterales bacterium | reverse complement strand
GGTCATCCTAATCCTAAAGTTATTGTCATCCTAATCCTAAAGTTATTGTCATCCTGACCGCAGTGGAAGGATCTTACCCCTCGCTAAGCAAGATCCTTCGACCCTGCTCAGGATGACATCATACTTTTTAAACTTTGTCATCCTGACCCTAAAGTTATTGTGATCCTGACCCTAAAGTTACGGTCATCCTGACTGCAGTGGAAGGATCTTAACCCTCGCTTTGCAGGATTTTGCACAGTCCGCTTGGGAACGCTAGGATCTAGTACTTACCCCATCAGGTAACAAGGTTTTAAAAGGCATTAAGTTAACCATAATTCTGGATAAGAAAGGTTAAGTTAATAAAGAGACATCGGCAATTTGTAAAAATAAATTACGCAATTTTTGCAATAAAGCAATGCGATTGTTTTTTATTGCTTCGTTATCTACCATGACCATTATTTTATCAAAAAATGTATCAACTGGCTGGCGAATATTAGCCAGTTCAATCATCGCCTGTTGGTAATTTTTATCAGCAAACAAGGGTGCCAGCTTTTTTTCCAAATGGGTTAATGACAGGGAAAGATTTTTCTCTGCTTCTTCAATTAATATATTCTCATCGAAAATTAAATTTTTTGCTGAAACTTTAGCCAAGAGATTGCCCACTCTTTTATTTGCTGCTGCAAGTGCTTCTGCGTCTGCTAGGGTATTAAAATGAGCCACTGCTTTAACTCTGGCATCAAAATCACTGACCACCTCAGGCCGTCTTGCCATGACGGCATGAATGACATTGGCATCTATACCTTGTTCTAAATACCAAGCATTAAACCGTTGGTATAAAAAGTCAAGAATTTGTGCAGCAGTTTTTTCTTTGCTTATCTGTTCATCTGTAAAATTCGCTACGGCTGTTTTGACCAGTTCGGGCAATTTTAACGGGATCTGTTTTAGCATCAGGATACGTAAAACACCTAATGCAGCCCGCCGCAAGGCAAATGGATCTTTTGCCCCTTTGGGTGGCTGGCCAATTCCAAATAGCCCTGTTAAGGTGTCAACACGCTCAGCAACTGCAAGTGCGGCCCCTTCTGCCGTAGAGGGCAATTGATCGCCGGAAAATCTGGGCATATACTGCTCGTCCAGTGCTTGTGCGACCCGTTTATCTTCGCCATCGTGAAGGGCATAATAACGGCCCATAACACCTTGTAAATGTGGAAATTCCCCCACCATTTCGGTCATCAGATCGCACTTGGCTAATTCTGCGGCTCGACCGAGCAAATTTTTATTTGCATTAAATTTATCTGCAATTTGTACCGCGAGCATTTTTACTCGTTGCGATTTATCAAACAAAGTGCCCAGTTGTTTTTGAAATAAAACTGTTTTCAGAAGGGCGATTTTGCTGGCTAATGAATTTTTTTGGTCGGTATCATAAAAAAATCTAGCATCTGCCAAGCGAGGACGAATCACTTTTTCATTGCCTGAAATAACACTTTGCGGTTTTTTACTTTCAATATTACTAATGGTGATAAAATGATTTGAAAGTTGACCGGCATCATCTCTGACAGGGAAATATTTTTGATGTCCTTGCATGGATGAAATTAAAGCTTCTTCTGGTACATTTAAAAAATCTTTTTCAAAAGTTCCCATGACTGCTACGGGCCATTCTACCAAGGCAGTGACTTCGTTTAATAAATTTTTATCAACAATTGCCGTCCCTGTACCTTGTACAATATTTTCAACCTGCGTTTTAATTAGGTCTCTGCGAGTGGCAAAATCAACCACCACCTTTCCTTTTTCCAGCAGTTCTTTTTCATAATTTTTAGCATGAGAAATGATAAAGGGATCGCGACAATGGAAGCGGTGTCCACGGGTATGATTTTGACTTTTTTGTGAAAATAAAGTCATTGGTACCACGACATCATCTAGCAGGGCTAATACCCATTTTACCGGGCGCACAAATTCTTCAGAGTGGCTTCCCCAACGCATCATTTTAGGAATAGGCAAATTCTTCAGAGAGGCTTTCACAATGTCGGCTAACAGAACCTCGGCTGATTGGCCAATTTGTTGTTTTTGAATGCCCAACCGAAGACCCTTATCGGTTTCAATCTGCGCCAGTTCGCTTACTACCAAACCACAGGAGCGGGCAAATCCTCTGGCCGCCGCCGTCGGATTACCGTCACTAGCAAAAGCCTTATCTACGGCTGGACCTAATTTTTGGATGTTTTGTGCGGGCTGCTCGGTAAGTAAATTATTCACCAGTATGGTTAGTCGTCTTGGGGTGGCAAACCATTTAGCATCACTAAAAGTCAGCATCGATTTTTGCAGATTTGCAGACAAATTCTTGTGAAATGCCTGCGCCAGAGCCGGAAGTGCCTTTGGCGGCAGTTCTTCAGTACCGATTTCAATAAGAAAGTCAGCTGTATTGTTGCGCTGGCTCATCCGGCATCTCCTGTTTTTTGGCGGGGAGTAACGTTTTGCACCTTACCAATGGGGAAGCCTAGCGCTTCTCTGGTCGCGTAATAGGCTGCTGCAACCGCCCGTGACATGCTGCGCACACGCAGGATGTAGCGTTGTCGTTCGGTGACTGATATAGCATGACGGGCATCGAGCAGGTTAAAAATATGCGAGGCTTTTAAGACCATTTCGTAGGCGGGCAAGGGTAACTGAGCCGCAATCAACTTGCTGTGTTGTTGCTCGAAATGTTCAAAATCATTAAACAGATTTTCAACATTGGCATATTCAAAATTATAAGCGGACATTTCCACTTCATTTTGATGGAACACATCGCCATAGGTAATGCAGCCTTGTGGCCCGTGCGTCCAGACCAGATCAAAAATACTGTCTACCCCTTGCAGATACATGGCGATTCGTTCAAGACCATAGGTAATCTCGCCAGTAACAGGCGAACATTCCAGCCCGCCAACTTGCTGAAAATAGGTGAATTGTGTCACTTCCATGCCATTGAGCCAGACTTCCCAGCCTAAACCCCAGGCCCCCAACGTGGGTGATTCCCAGTTGTCCTCTACAAAGCGGATGTCGTGTTCGAGCAAATCCAGACCTAAATGCTTGAGTGAGTCCAGATATAGTTGCTGAATATTGTCGGGTGAAGGTTTTAGCACCACCTGGAATTGATAATAATGTTGTAACCGATTAGGATTCTCGCCATACCGACCATCTGTAGGTCGCCGACAGGGTTGTACAAAAGCACCATTCCAGGGTTCCGGGCCGATAGCCCGTAAAAAAGTGGCTGGATGGAAGGTTGCCGCGCCCACTTCCAAATCAAGCGGTTGCACAATAACACATCCCTGATCAGCCCAATATTGTTGCAGCGAAAAAATTAAGCCTTGAAATGTTGAAACATCAGCTTGAGAGTGTTGCAAAGTTGAACCCCGTGTTAATCATGCATAAGCGCCCGTTAAAGCGGGCATTATAGCGGAATGAATTTTTTTGCACACCGATTATAGCCAAATTTCGCTCAATTGTTTCAATCACTCGGTTTGTATTTGTAGATACGATTGAATGGCTTTATAATCCGAGGCCTCTTAAAACAATAAAAAGAAGCCTATGAACGCACACTCTTCAACTATTACACAAAGACAATCCTTTACTACTGTGGCTTTAATCGAATTATGGGAACGTTTCGGTTACTACGGTATGCAAGCCCTGATCGTTTATTTTATGGTGCAACGATTAGGTTTTGATGACACCCGAGCCAATCTGGTCTGGAGTGCGGCGGCGGCACTTATTTATGTTTCTCCAGCTATTGGCGGCTGGGTTGGTGATAAAATTTTAGGTACCAAACGCACCATGATCCTGGGGGCGATTATTCTCACCCTTGGGTATGCATTGATGGCAGTGCCGACTGAAAACACCTGGTTTCTCTTCTCCGCTCTCGGTGTGATTGTTGTTGGTAATGGTTTATTTAAACCCAATGCCGGCAATCTGGTTCGTAAAATTTATGAAGGCGATGATTCCAAACTCGATAGCGCATTTACTATTTATTACATGGCGGTGAATGTCGGTTCAACTTTTTCCATGTTGCTTACGCCTTGGATAAAGGACTACGTTAATCAGGTTTATGGTAACGAACTGGGTTGGCATGTAGCTTTTGCCATAAGCAGTGTGGGGTTGATTGTCGGTTTAGGCAATTATATGTTAATGAAGTATACCCTTAAACATCTGGGTTCTGACCCCGATGAAAAACCTATGGAAACGAATAAACTTATGGCTGTATTGGGTTTGAGTCTGGTCTCGGTAGGTGTCTCGGCGGTCATTCTGGAATACCAAGATATTGCTAGAATTTTTGTATATCTGGCTGGCATTGTGGTGTTGGGCATATTCACCCACTTAATCCGCAGCAGTAAAGAGAGTGAAAGAGCGGGGCTAATCGCCGCGCTAGTGTTGACTGTACAAACGGTGTTTTT
>CAZKUH010000018.1:0-14118 GCA_964555895.1 uncultured Enterobacterales bacterium | reverse complement strand
CATATCACCTTACAGTCGGATTTTGATGTGGGTGATGAAAAGAATTTGTTTTGTAATTGTTGAGGTTTTAAACCAGCAGGAAAAAATTTACCAAGGTAAATAATGGAAAAAATTAACGTTGCATTAGCACAAATAGCACCCATCTGGTTCGATAGAGTTGCCACTCTTGAAAAAGTAAATCAGTATATTGTTGAGGCGGCACAACAAAAAAGCCAGTTGGTTGTTTTTGGTGAGGCTTTGGTGCCTGGATATCCGTTTTGGATAGAGAGAACCCATGGTGCCAAATTTAATAGTGAATTACAAAAAAACATTCAGGCTGAATATGCTAAACAGGCAGTGCAGATTGAACGTGGTGATCTGGATACCGTTTGTCGAGTAGCAAAAGAGCACAATATTGCGGTTTATCTGGGGATTATCGAACGCCCAAAGGATCGCAGTGGACACAGTTTATATTGTGCTTTGGTTTATATTGATAATCTGGGAGAAATAAAATCTGTGCACCGTAAGCTCATGCCAACTTATGAAGAAAGGCTCAGTTGGTCGATTGGGGATGGGCATGGACTTGTCACGCATAATTTGGGGTCGTTTACATTAGGCGGTTTAAATTGTTGGGAAAACTGGATGCCGCTGGCCCGTACTGCTTTGTATGCTCAAGGAGAAGATGTGCATATTGCCGTGTGGCCGGGGAATAGCAAAAATACCGCTGATATTACTCCCTTCCTGGCAAAAGAAGCGCGCTCTTATGTTATCTCGGTTTGTGGTTTGATGCGTAGAGAAGATGTGCCGGCACACATGAGTGACTTTTCAGCATTGAAGCAAACAGGAGAAGATTTTTTTGCCAATGGCGGCTCCTGTATTGCTCATCCTGACGGCAGTTGGTTGATTGAGCCAAAAATTGGTGCAGAAGGGCTTTACATAGCCGAGTTGGATCATCGGTTGATTAGAAAAGAACGGCATAACCTTGATGTGACCGGACATTATGCCCGGCCGGATGTGTTACAGCTCAAAGTAAATCGTAGCAGACAAGCAACGGCAAAATATATAGACGACTAACCCTTTAACCTCAATCTTGGTTTGTCAGTAAAATAAACCATGAGCACCATGAAAATACGGGTGTGGTGGTTTTCCTCATCTCGGGAAGCGGTTGTTTAATGCTCACCTTCGGCGTGGACACTCGCTGGAATTACAAATTTATTATGTTCTCTCATCACGGGATATTTCAGTTTAAACTGCATGGCTTCATAAGCCTGGATAGATCTGAGAAACGGATCGACGCTATCTTTATCGGCCTGACTCAAGGCATGATAATAATTTAACGGTCGCTGCATCATCCAGATTGAATAGGGTAGCACCAGCCGCTTTTCTGTTACGCCGTTAATACTGAAATTATGGCTACCCAGACGACGAGGGATTTCAAGTGCGTGTTGTTTGTCTGAATCACTGGCTTCATACCATTGACTTAAGCGTTGAGCAGTATCTTCCAGCGCAGGCCACTGAGATTGAAACAAGTTTTGCAAAATAGCAGTCAAAGTTTGCGGGATTTCATCTTCATCAACAAACTGGCCTTCGACTGTGGCGGCATCTTTCATGCGTTCTACCCACTTGGCAACATTGGGAGCAATGCGTTTCATCAATTGACCAGGGTAAGGATCTCGATAAAGGTGCGCATATAGCGGCCCAAAAAAGCCAAAATCTGCGATTGAAGGCCTGCTCCCTAGCAAGAATGGATGTTTGACCAGGTGGGTGTTAAAAGTCGCCAGAAAACTGTTTTCATACCAATCTTCAATGGCTGGAATGGTATTTTCAGTGATACCCAGCTTGGGTACAATATCTTTAAATCGTGCGCCAATTTTTTTGCCAAAAAAAGCCCGCATAAAAGCTGGCATCTTGGGGCTAATAATCTTGCCAAATTCTTCATAAATAAAAGGGAAATTATCGAAATTCCAACGATAGTGCATTGCCGGGATAAGTAACCATTCGTCACCATAAAGCTCCAAAAGTAATGAAATGAGTTTTTGTTTTGGTGAGTCGGGATAAATATTTTTATCTGGATGGCTTTGTTCCAGCGTATCGATGATATGGCTGGTGTCCTGTAAATATTGACCTGCAGGCGTTTTAACCACAGGAATAAATTTAACACCGGTTTCAGGTATAATTATTTTTTTATATACTTTGGCGGTAGAAAGGACTTCATGATATGGGATGTTCTTATAATTCAAATAGGCGCGGATCTTACCGGAATAGAGTGAAAAGCCAGCACCGTAAAGAGTATAAGTTGAGTTCATGATTTCAATAATCCTGTTGAAGTCTGAATAATGATTGGAATTAGTTGATTTAAAAGTTTAACAGACGTTACAGAAAAAGTGGAGAAAGATAGATGGCTTGCATCATAACAGATAATTTCTTATGCTGTGTTGACCTTCCTTTAAAAAGGCGAAAACTCTAAAATGGCAGGGATCCAGCTCAGTTATTGGCAATTTTGGCTGTTAATCGCTTTTGCGTTATGGGCACTGCTCGATCGTTTGCTGATACCCAGCTTACGTTGGATACTTCGCCGCCGGCTGAATCGCTTGATCAATAAAGTCAATCAGTCTTTGGATATTGAAATTCGGCCTTTCCAATTGACCAAAAGAAAAGTGCTTCTCGATCGTTTGATTTATGATCCCCAGGTGATGGAAGCGGTGGATCTATTTGCTAAAAAAAATGACATCCCTCGTGAAGTCGCGCAACAAAAAGTTAAAACCTACGCCCATGAAATTGTCCCGGCTTTCAACGCTTACATCTATTATCGTATTGGTTACTGGATAGCAAAAGGGCTGGCACGCTGGCTTTATGACGTCAGGGTGAGTGTGGAAAACAACCGGGATCTGTTTAAAATAGACCCGGAGGCAACGGTGGTGTTTGTGATGAATCATCGTAGTAATATGGATTATATTTTAGTCTCCTTTTTAGCTTCCAGAAGAACAACACTTTCTTACGCGGTGGGAGAATGGGCGCGGATTTGGCCTTTGCAGAGTCTGCTCAAAGCCATGGGAGCCTTTTTTGTACGAAGAAATTCAAGAAATGATCTTTATCGAAAGGTACTCGAACGTTATATCTTTATGGCGACCCGGGAAGGGGTTTGTCAGGCGATGTTTCCAGAAGGTGGTTTGAGTCGAGATGGTAAGTTAAGGCCGCCAAAATTAGGCTTGTTAGACTATATGCTGAGGAATTTTAACTACGAGAAAGATCGAGATATATTGTTTATTCCGGTGGGCATTAATTATGACCGAACGTTGGAGGATCGGACATTATTACGCACGCTTGATCCCGCAGCTGAAAAGAAAGGCAGCTGGTTTGCGTTGAAAACCAGTGTAAGATTTTGGAGTCATAATTTTAAATTAATGTGGCAGCATCATTGGAAAAATTTTGGTTTTGCTGCCGTTTCTTTTGGCTCCCCTATTTCTGCCAAAGCATTTGCACTTTCTCAAAAGATAAATTTTTCAACAATGGATAAAACGTTGAGATTCAAACAAATTAATAAATTTTCCCAACAGTTGTTTTCTGCCGTCGGTGGTGTTGTCCCTGTTTTGCCTATTTCTGTCGTCTGTCGCGTCTTTCAAATTCATCCGGAGGAAAAAATCACGCGGCTCAAGCTCAAAGGTTTGGCATGGGCAATGTTGGAAAAAAGTCGTGTCAATGGCGCGCCGGAGGTGATCAAAAAAGGGCAATGGGATGAGTCCTTGAATGATGCTATTAAAATGTTATTAATCCGTCATATCATCCAGGAAGAAGATGGCTTACTGGAAGTTGCACAGCAACAACAGCAAATCATTGCCTATTACGGCAATTCCAGTGCACACTGGTTTGATGATAATGAGCACTAAAAAGTGATGAACAAATAATGTCCAAATAAAGGAATATAAGGAAGGAAGGTGGTGAGCAAGTTTTCTTATTATTTCATCCAGAAGACGCCTATTTTGATAAAAACTATAAAATAATAGAAAATAAATGTAAGAAATGGCTTTTTGGTGAATCAACTATCCCTAGCGATAGCGATTAAGTAATGCAAAATAACAAAGATAAAAATATGATTAAAACCCAGTCACTCCCCATAACAGATGGACTTCGACAGCAAAAAGAAGACCGCACAGTGTCTTTTTTTGAGTTTTGGCCTACCTGGCTGATGTACACGCCGGTAGCGTTGCAATGGCTTTGGTTGTCCATACGCTATCGTTCTTTGACGCTGCCGCTTATTGCTAATCCAAAGCTCACGGTATCCGGTATGGTCGGTGTCACTAAAAGTGAATTAATGTCTCAGGCTGGGGCAGAATGTACCGCCGTTATTTTGCCGTGGAACGTTCATACCTTGACGGCAGAGCCTATTGAGCAACAGGCAAAAAACTGGTTGCAGAATCTTCAAGCCATGGACATTAAATTTCCGCTGGTGTGCAAACCTGATATTGGTTGTCGAGGTTCCGGTGTCAAATTAATTCATGATTTAAAGCAGTTAATAGACGTCATGGCGAAATATCCCCTTGGGACAGGCCTGCTAGGTCAAAAGTTAGCCAGTTGGGAGCCTGAAGCGGGTATATTTTTTGTCAAAAGGCCAGGCGAGGAATTTGGTGAGGTGGTTTCCTTAACGTTGAAATATAGCCCATATGTCATTGGTGATGGCGCCAGTACTTTGGCTGAATTGGTTGAAAATGATACAAGGGCTTGCCAGCTGTTAGGTGTTTATCGGCAGCGTCATTTAACCGCCTGGAATAATGTGATCGCAAAAGGTGAAACCTACCGTCTGGTTTTTTCAGCAAGTCATTGTCGTGGTGCAATCTTCAGGGATGCACGGCACCATATTACCGCAGAGTTAAATCAGTATATTGGTAAATTAATGAATGATATACCTGAATTTTATTATGGCCGCCTAGATGTAAAGTTTGCACAGTTGGAGGACTTAAAAAAAGGAAAAAACCTGCAAATAATAGAAATTAATGCAGCAAGTGCTGAGTCCATTCATATTTGGGATAAAAACGCCTCCTTGCGTTCGGCGATAAAAACCTTGCTCTGGCAATACCGCACGCTTTTTGAGATTGGCCATGAAAACCGCAAACTGGGCTACAAAGTCCCCAGTATTAAAAAGATTTTGCAGCATTGGCAAAAGGAAAGAAGGCTTGCAAAATATTATCCGGAAACGGATTAAAGGTGAGCTTTTATGATGAAACACCCACTAGCTATTCCCATTCGAAATAAGTTAATCCACAAATTAATTTCCAAAGCTACGCGCCTGGACGATTTAAAACAAATTTATGATGACTGGTTGTCATACGGCAAAAAAGCAGCCAAAGAAAAAGGCTTGCTGAACCAAGGGAGCGCTTTACTGGATTTTGGTTTACAGCATATGCAAGTATGTGTAGATTTTCGTCATGAGCAACGCTTGCTTAATATCCCCAAAACCGGTCCGTTGTTAATTATATGTAACCATCCTTTGGGTGGCCTCGAAGGTATGTTACTGGCTCGGGAGCTTTTAAAAATTCGTGGAGATTTAAAAGTGCTGACTAATGAAATGCTGTTAAAATTTCCAGAATTTGCAGAAATTTTTATCGGTGTAGATGTGCTAAATAAAGACAAAAACAGGAAAAACAGTCAAGGTATTCGTCAAATTACCAGACACCTAGCTAATGCCGGTGCGATGTTAATTTTTCCGGCTGGGACTGTATCGGGATTAAATTTTAAAACGTTTAAAACCATGGATAAAAAATGGAGTGATATTGTTGGACGCTTAATGCAGCGATACCAATGTCCTTGCATCCCCTTTTTTGTTAATGACAGGAATAGTCTACCCTTTTATCTCAGTGGTTATCTACACAAAAGATTGAGAACTTTGCTGCTTGGCAGAGCAATGCTGGCTAAAAAGAAGCATCAGGTGCAATTACTGGTGGGTGATATCATTAACCACAAGGAAGTTGAGTCGCTTGATTCTGTGGAAGAAGTGACGGCATATTTAAGATTTTGTTGTGAGGTTATCCCCGAAAACAAGACGGCTTTAACGATGGCGTTTACACAAAAAACGGCAGTACGGGCAAACATTGGGCAGCAGGAAATTATTCAGCAATTGGCAAGGTTGGCTGAATATCAGGTTATAGAAAAAGGCAAATTTAGTGTTTATTGTGCGCCTTATGATAAGTTGGGTTGTATCATGGAACAGATAGCTATAAGTCGAGAGCATACATTTCGAGCAGTGAATGAGGGCACAGGAAGGGAGTTGGATAAAGATCGTTTTGATCCTTTTTATTGGCATCTTTGGATCTGGGATAATGAAAAGTTAAAGCTTGTTGGTGGCTATCGATTAGGCAAAGTTGATCAAATTATCAAGCAGCATAGTATTGAAAATTTGTACAGCAATTCTCTTTATCATTACAGTGAGAAGTTTTCTCATGGATTGGAGCATGCCATAGAAGTGGGCCGCTCATTTGTTTGTCAGGAGTACCAACGGCACAGCAAGGTTCTGGATCTGTTGTGGCGCGGTATTGGGGCCTTTATGGTGGCCAATCCTGAGTATAATACTTTATTTGGTTGTGTCAGTATTTCCAAAGAATATTCCAATCTGGCTCGGGCATTTCTGGCAGAATCTTTAATTAAACATTTTAATGCAAAAGAAGAATTTATCAGTAGTGTCACGGCTAAAACACCTTTACAAATTGATGAAAAACCCTGGTCAGACAACCTCATCAATATGCTTTCCAACATCCCTATTATTAATAAATTGTTGGGGCGCATTGATAATGGAAAGACCATTCCGATCCTCATTAGACACTATCTTGCACTAAACGGAAAATTTGCCTCATTTACCGTTAATACTGACTTTAATCATTCTTTAGATGGTTTAATTATTGTAGATTTACGCTTAACACCCGATAAATATTTATGCCGTTATCTTGGACAACAAGGTGCGGAGAATTTTATAAATAAATGGAAAATCTATGAAAGCGTTGCTTGAAGCTACCCAGTCATCCTTGAAACAAGTGCAACTTATTATTGCTGTAATCGATGAGATACAGGCAGAAAGAAGCGAGGAGATTTTTGCTCATTCGGGTATAGGAAGGCACATACGCCATATCACCGATCATTTTCTGGCGCTTGAAAAGGGACTGTCTCGAAAAGAAGTGGATTATAACCAGAGAAATCGACATGCTTTGATTGAGACAGATATCAATGTTGCGAAGGCGACCTTAAATCACCTGCAAAATTGGCTTCAAAAATTAGCCCATGAAAACAAGCGGTTTATGATTGTATCGGAAATTAGCTGTGAGAAAGAAGCGTCAATAAAAATAGCGTCGGATTTGCAGCGGGAATTACTCTACTTAATTAACCACACTATTCACCATGCGGCCTATATTAAATTAATGGTTGAAAAGTATAATATTTTATTACCTGACGAAATAGGTATAGCGCCAGGGACGGCAACCTATTATCGTCAGGAAGCCCAGCATAAAATCAGCAATACGCTGGGGGTTGTATAATCCATGTGCACCTTGTCTGCATTTCAACAAGATGGCGATATTATTATCACCATGAATCGTGATGAGATAAGAACACGTGCCGAGGCGAAATATTTAACCCAAAACAACAGTGAAAAAATTACCACAATCTATCCGGTGGATACACAAGCAGGTGGAAGCTGGTTTGGTTTTAATGAAAAAGGTTTGGTACTGGCGTTACTCAATAGATATCAGAACGATGCCTTGGATAACGCCATGAGTCGTGGTGAAATAATTCCAAAGATGTTAAAAACGGGTGGCATTGACCAAGGACTCAAATATCTTGAAATGATGGAGGTTAGACAATATAGTCCATTTGATTTAATGTTGTTCTCCCAAGATAAGCAGTATCAATACAGCTGGGACGGTAAAAAGTCAGAACTGTTGCCGGTGGATATTTCTGATGGATTTTTTATCAGTTCATCCTCGGTTGCAAGGGAAGCAGTATTAAAATGGCGGGCATGTTTTTTTAGTTCATTTCAGCGTAAAAACCAGGCAAGGAAAATGACTGAAAAGGAAATTTTAATTGCGCTGCATTTGCAGCAGGAAAAAAAACAACAAAGCCGCTCAATTTTTATGGCGAGAGAACATAGCCATACCAAGAGTATCAGTCAGATTACCTTATCAAATACCAGCATAGATTATAAATATTTTCCCGAAAACAGTTTGCAGCAGTTAAAAGATTTTCACGACTTTTATTCTGCAGATATTCAATGGGTTCATTTGCCCATATTGGCGCATAAATAATACGGTTTAATTGAGACGTTCGGGATGCATAGAGAATAACAAAACACCCGCTGAACAAAATTGGGTAATCAAGGGCTAACAGATGAAACATTATGGCGGTACGCATTTTATTTTATGGTGGTTTCTTTTTTCAATAAATCTCTCGACCAGCGCAGAAGCCTGTCGGCCAAAAGCTGTTTATATTGTACGACATGTTGAAAAATTGATTATCCAGGGTGAGCGGGATCCAGATTTATCGCCAACAGGATTTAGCCATGCGCGGGCACTCGATAGGCGGTTACAGCATATCCGCTTTGACCGTATTATTGCAACGCAGTTTAAACGAACGCAATTGACCATATTGCCCATTGCCACCAGAAACCATAAAAAAGTAGAAACAAGTAAAGCCAGCGCGATAACCGCACTTGCTACGGCGTTATTAGCTTCCTGTAATCAAACCATCCTGGTTGCAGGACATTCAAATACAGTGCCACAATTACTCAGGGCATTAGGGTTACAGGTTGAGGCGACAATAAACGGCAAAAAATTAAATCATACGGCAGAAATAAATCTTAATGAACAGGACTATGATAGTTTATTCAAGGTTACTTTTTCAGCACAAGGTGATGCGGAAATTGATATTGCTAAATTTTAAGGGGTTTGCTTATCGAGGGTTCAGGTTGCTTAATCCATTATTTTAAATGAACCCATTGGAGGAAATTAACCGCTAAGCAGAATGCTTCATGATTCTGGCTTTATCACGATCCCATTGACGGTCTTTTTCGGCATCTCTTTTATCATGCTTTTGTTTGCCTCGGCCAATACCAATATTAACTTTTACTCGATTATTTTTCCAGTAAAGTGATAACGCCAGCACGGTAAAGCCTTTTTTATTTACCGCATTAAATAAGGTAGATAATTCTCGTTGATTTAACAGCAATTTACGGGTACGGGTGGGATCTGGATTGATATGGGTCGACGCAGTTTGCAATGGAATAAAGTGGCTGCCAATTAACCAGGCTTCACCATCTTTCATGAGAACATAACTATCGGAGATGTTTCCCTTGCCGGCTCTGAGTGATTTAACTTCCCAGCCCTCAAGTACAATTCCGGCTTCAAAGCGATCTTCAATAAAAAAATCGAAGCGCGCTTTTCGATTGAGCGCGATGGTATTGGGAGAAGTTTTTTTCTTTGGTTTTGTCATGGGCGAGGATTATAACTGATGTTAAGTATATATTTCCATATATCACGGATATATACCCATAATCATTCAAGCTACTGAAATCCTGTATCTTGAATGATTATGGGTATATGTCTGATATCCAGACATCAATATGATAAAATATGCTAAATATTTTTACGACGTTGACTCTATGCCCGAAATTACGCGTCAGGCATTAGTACCTTACAGTGCACACCAAATGTATCAACTGGTGTGTGATATTGAGTATTATCCTGAATTTATTCCTCATTGCGCCAATGCAAAAATTCTTTCCAAATCCACTGAGGAAGTTGTGGCAATGCTGGTTTTGGATGCAGGGCCTTTCGCTAAATCGTTTACCACCAGAAACCAGCTCCAACAAGACAGGCGTTTGTTGATGAATCTTGAAGATGGCCCTTTTAAATATTTAAATGGAGAATGGCATTTTACGCAACTGGGTACAGATGGTTGTCGGGTAGATTTTCAATTGCAATTTGAATTTACCAGTAAGCTGGTTTCCTTAGCTTTTGGCAAAATATTTAGCAGTATGGCAGAAAAAATGTTTGATGCTTTTTTAAATAGAGCCAGTGAGCGTTTTTGATGAACGAAGAATTGACCGTAGAAGTGGTTTACGCGCTGCCACAAAAACAGCAGCTTATTCAGCTTCAACTAGCATTTGGCGCTACAGCAAAAGACGCTGTGGTTCAAAGTGGTATCAGCCGCATTTTTCCGGAGATAGATATAGAGGCTTTGACTTTAGGCATTTATAGCCAGCACATTGAGACGGATTATGAGCTAAAGGAAGGTGATAGGGTCGAAATATATCGCCCCTTACTGGCCGATCCGAAAGAGGTAAGAAAACGACGCGCGGCAGAAATGGCGGCGAAACGGCCACAAAAGCAGTAAAATTATAGAACTAGTTGTTACCCTCTGTTGTTGGTTGCGCTTTTTCTTTGCTTGGATCTTTTGTGACGCTATCTGGATAAACCTTGTTCAACTTGTAATCTTGTGAGATTACTGCAGACAACCGGCCTTTCTTAAAGTGAACTTTTAAGGCTTTTTTTATTTGGTCGCCATCTTGATTCTTTAATAAATATAAGTATTCCCAATGATCGGCGTTGAAAGCATCCAGCACCATAGGCGTACCCAAGGCGAAAGCCACCTGTTCCTTGCTCATGTCTAGGCGAAGTTTATCTACCTGTTCTTGATCGATTATATTTCCCTGCTGAATCGGTAGTTTATAAACAATGGGATCGAGCAAACTACAGGAAGAAAGCAAGAGTGAAAAGAATAAAATAAAAATTAGTTTTTGCATTTATAAACCGCTTGTCTTATCGTACTGAATGAAGGCTGGTTGCCGTTCTTCATTTTATAAAGGAAAGCATTGTACCCAGATTTTGTGTTGAAATCTTTATTGTTAGTTACTTTTGGCCAACTTTTTGATCAAGAGTTCCATATTGGAGAAAAAAATTGGAAAATATTCAACTTAAAAAAGTTGGTTTGAAAATCACGCTACCAAGGATTAAGATACTGAATATTCTGGAAAAATCCGTGGAACGGCATCTGAGTGCAGAAGACGTATACAAGGCTTTACTGGAAGCTGGTGACGAAGTTGGATTGGCGACGGTATACCGCGTGCTCACTCAATTCGAGCAGGCTGGCATCGTCGAAAGACATCATTTTGAAGGTGGTCATTCCGTTTTTGAACTCAATGAGGGTGAACACCACGACCATCTTGTTTGTTTAAAATGTGGTCGGGTTGAAGAATTTACTGATGAAATTATCGAAGATCGACAGCATAAGATTGCTGAAAAAGCTAAATTCGAACTTAAAGATCACTCGCTCTATCTTTACGGGATTTGTGGGGATTGTCAGTAGTTACTGTTTTGAGAGCAAAACTTCAATGTTTACCCGTGCCACTTGAAAATGCAGGATGTACGACTTTTTTTTCAGATAGTGGTGTTTTATGCCGCTGTTAAAGTACCGGTGAAAAGCGAATAAAACACACAGGCTCAGTTTTCAGGACATGAACAGTCATTCTGGTGCAATCTATCTTGCCACCTCCACTCAAAGTTTGTCCCGACCGGAGTGGAGGGATCTTTAACACGGAGAACCGCAAAATACGCATGTTGTTGGTTTTTTTATCACGGGTTGAGGTTATGTAGCATCTCTTTTGCATGATTTCTGGTCGTTGAGGTGATATCGACGCCGCCGAGCATACGGGCGATTTCTGCTACACGCGCTTCATCATCTAACTTGTCTAAAGTGGTTTTTGTTTTACCCTGCACGATATATTTTCGCACCAGTAAATGCTGATCTCCCTGAGCGGCAACCTGGGGTTGATGCGTAATGCAAAGGATCTGTGCCGAGCGAGCGAGTTGCCCCAACAATTTACCGACAATCTCGGCGGTAGCCCCGCCAATACCAACATCGACCTCATCAAAAACCATCACTGGGATAGTGCCTCTACTCATGGTGACGACCTGTATCGCCAGGCTGATACGGGATAACTCTCCGCCTGATGCGATCTTACTCAATGGTTGTGCGGGCAATCCGGGGTTGGGCTGGATAAAAAGATCAATTTTTTCCAGCCCTTGAGCGGAAAGTTTTTCTGGATGCAATGCAAAACGAACTTCGAGTAAACTTTCTTTCATACCCAGTAAGTTTAATTGAGCAGTAACTTTCTGTTCTAATTGCCTAGCGGCCTGAGTCCGACTTTGGCCAAGTTTTTTAGCTTCGACAAAATATTGAATCCGTGCTTGAGAAGTTTGTTCAGTCAATTGTGTCAAATTCTCTTCGTCTGCATGCAGCATTTCATACTCTGCTGTGAGTGCCTGGTGATGCTGTATTAATTGCGCCGGTTCGATATGATGTTTTCTGGCAAGATCGTGCCAGGTGGATAGACGTGCTTCAATTTGAAACAGGCGTTCTGGATTTAGTTCAAGCTTTTCAGCATATTGTGCTAGTTCTTGCGCGGCTTCCGAGACTTCTATAACAGCGGATTGTAATTGTTCCACGATTAACTGTAGTTTACTATCGAGCTTTAGTGCGCCTGCCAATTCAGCTATCGTGGTTTCAAGCATTTGATTAACACTGCTGGCAGAAAAATTTCCTGAGCCATCATCACCATTGAGTAGGCACAGTTGTCTGAGTGTGATTTGTCGTAATTCTTCGGCATGGGATAAGCGCTGGTGTTCCTCCTCAATGTTGTCGGCTTCTTCTTTTGAAAAAGCAAACGCTTCTAGTTCCTGCAATTGATACTGCAACAAATTTTTTCTGTCGATGCGACCCTGAGTTGCCATTTTTAAAGCACTCAACTTGCTGTCAAGTTGCTGGAATTGTTGGAAAAGCTGAGAAACTTTTTTCACCAATATTTGATGATCAGCATATTGATCTAAAAGTTTGAGTTGTTGCATGGGCCTTAACAGTGCATGGTGAGCATGCTGGCCGTGGATATCAATCAATAATTCCGCCAGTTGCTTCAACATGGATAGTGTGACGGGTTGACCGTTAATGAAAGCTTTTGAACGGCCATCTGCTGTGAGGGTTCTTTTGATCAGGCAAGTTTCTTCATCGAACAGCTCATTATCATCCAGCCAGGAAGCGATTGCTGGCTCGTTATGGATAGCAAAGGCGGCGATAATAATGGCTTTATTACTTCCCGGAGGTACCACTGAAGAATCTGCACGATCACCCAGGACCATACCTAAAGCATCCATAATGATAGATTTTCCAGCGCCTGTTTCGCCAGTGACCACAGTCAAACCCTGCTGAAAATCTAGTTCCAGTTTTTCGATGATGGCAAAGTTCTCGATATGTAAATATTGTAACATCAGTTTGAATTTTTCGAGCTCCAACCCAGCTTGGTTCGGAGAATGTGATAGTAGTCGTAATCAAGAGGATGCAGTAATTGTAAGGGTTTTTTAGCCTTCTCGATACGGATGGTATCCTCGGGTGTCACTGCAATTTGTATCTGTCCATCACAGCTAATCTGTGGTGAGGTATGCGTTGCCGGCGTTACCCGGATCTCTATTTTACTATTTCCGTTAATAACAATAGGGCGGCTACTGAGTGTATGCGGACATATTGGCACTAGGGCGATGGCATCTAGCTTAGGGTGTAAAATAGGACCGCCACCAGAAAGCGCATAGGCGGTAGAGCCGGTTGGTGTGGTCACAATCAAACCATCAGATTTTTGTTGATATAAATGTTTGCCGTCTACAGAGAGATTAAACTCTATCATGCGGGAAATTGCACCCTGGAAAAGTACAATATCGTTGAGCGCCGTGCTTTCACCAATTTTTTCGGCGTCACGGAAGACTTCACAGTAGAGTAAAAAACGGTGTGCACGTTTATACTTTCCACAAATGATCTGACTAACGCTCTCGATGAGTTTGGATGGTTGAATATCGGTTAAAAACCCCAGATTCCCTCGATTGATACCCAGTACAGGCACACCACTCTCAGCCAGCAATCTGCCTGCATTAAGCATACTGCCATCCCCACCCACTACTATAATCAGATCACAAATTTGAGCAAGTTCTTCAGGTTGACAATACCAATCCAATGGCAAGGCAAGCTCTATACCGAGACTCTGTTGTACGCGGATAGTTTTTTTAAACTCTTCCAGCACGCCAAGTAACACGCGAATAGTATCTGCTGATTCGGCATTTT